>JABMPG010000167.1 GCA_013203855.1 bacterium | reverse complement strand
GGAAACGAGTGCTCCATGATCGAACCTGATCTCACCACCCCAATCGGCTCCCTCCGCCTGAAAAACCCCGTTACGGTCGCCTCCGGAACCTTCGGCTACGGCTCCGAATACAGCGATTTCTACGACCCATCTCGCCTCGGAGCCATTTTTCTCAAAGGCCTGACCTGGAAAGAGCGCGTCGGGAATCATCCCCAGCGACTCGTCGAGACCCCTTCCGGCCTCCTCAACGCCATCGGCCTTCAGAACGTCGGCTTTGACAGATTCATCGAGGAGAAACTCCCCTATCTCAAGACCCTCGACACCACCATCATCGCCAACGTCTGCGGCTCCACCCTCGAAGATTACGTTCACCTCGCTTCCCGACTGGCCGACATTGAACAGATTCACGCCATCGAACTGAACATCTCCTGCCCCAACGTCCGACAGGGCGGCATGGCTTTCGGCTGCATCCCCGCATCGGCCGCCCAGATCACCCGAGAAGTCCGCCATGCCTGGCCCCGCACCATGATCGTCAAACTCAGCCCCAACGTCACCGACATCACCGAAATCGCCCGATCCGTCGAAAGCGCCGGCGCCGATGCTCTCTCCGTCGCCAACACCTTTGTCGGCATGGCCATCGACATCCAGACCCGCCGCCCGAAGCTCGGCAACGTGACCGGCGGCCTCAGCGGTCCAGCCGTCAAGCCCATGGCCCTTCGAATGGTCTGGCAATGCGCCCGAGTCGTCCACATCCCCATCATCGGACAGGGCGGCATCACCACCTGGCAAGACGCCGCCGAATTCCTCATCGCCGGAGCCTCAGCCATCAGTGTCGGAACTGCCAGCTTCGCCAATCCGACCGCCCCCGTAGAGATTCTGGATGGTCTCACCGAATGGCTCCACTCCCAGGGCTGCGCTTCCCTGAAGGAAATAGTCGGGACACTGGAAGCCAACTGAAAAACCTCTCCCCACTGCCTCAGAAAAGAAGCCCCACACCATGAGCCCTTTTGAAATCGTCATGCTGATCTGTTTCGGAGCAAGCTGGCCCCTCTCCGTCTACAAAACCTGGACCACCAAAACCAGCCGCGGAAAAAGCCTCGCCTTCCTCGCCCTCATCCTCATCGGCTACATCAGCGGAACCGTCCACAAGCTCGTCTACAATCCCGACCCGGTGGTCTACCTCTACATCTTCAACGCCATTCTCGTGAGCCTGGATCTGGTATTGTCTTACCGTTATCGAAACCAAACGGGAATTCCTCCCGCTCACCCAGCTCAAGCCTCCTGATCGAGAAAAGGTATTTCCCCATGACTGGTCTGCTCTATCGGCAAGACTTTGACGCGGTTCGCCAACGCCTGAGCGCCTGGTGGAAAGGCGAGGACATAGGCCGCCCCATCCTCCTCCTCACTGCCCCCTGCGAGGACGCTCTCGAAAACATCCCCGCAATGCCTCGCCCCGAGGGCTACCTGACGGACTACTCCACAAGCAATTTCGACTATCGCCTCAATCAGATCGCTCGTTGCGGCCTTCACCGTCATTTCCTCGGCGAGGCCATGCCCGCCAGCATGCCTTGCCTGGGCCCCAACTGCCTCGCTCTCTATCTCGGATGCCGTGGCGTCGAGCAGCCCGGCACCGTCTGGTTCGAGCCCTTTCTCCAAAACCTCAACAACATTCAGTTCAAGGTCGATCCCGACAACTTCTACTGGAAGTTCAACTTGCGCCTGATCGCCGAAAGCGTCCGCCTCGGCCAAGGCAAGTTCCTGACGCCCTTTCCCGATCTCATCGAAGGGCTCGACGCTCTGGCCGCCATGCGAGGCAGCCAAGAACTCCTTTTCGAACTCCTGACCGAGCCGGAAAAAGTCAAACAGTGCCTCGACCAGATCACCGGCCTATACTTCCATTATTACGACCGGATCTACGATTTGGTAAAGGACGACCAGGGCGGAAGCCACTTCTGGATGTGGGCCCCGGGCCGCTTCGCCAAACTCCAGTGCGACATCTCCGCCATGCTCTCCCCCGAAATGTTCCGCGAATTCATGGAACCGGTCCTCAGAACCATGACCGCCCGCCTCGACTTCGCCCTCTATCACTGGGACGGGCCCGGAGCCACTGTCCATCACGACAGCCTCCTCTCGCTGCCCGACCTCCACGTGATCCAGTGGACGCCCGGCGCAGGCGCCCAGTCGACATCCGACCCGCGCTGGTGGCCCCTCTATCACAAAACGATCGAAGCGGGAAAAGCCATCTACATCGGCATCTCATCCCTCGAAGAAGCGCGCACATTGAAACGGGAATTCGGCCCCAAACTCAAACGCTTCGTCCTGGTCTCACGCGCAAAAAACCTCCACGAAGCCGAAGAATTCATCCGGGAAATCGAGAGATAGGTCTTCGCCGTTGGCCCTGCCGCCCGGAAGATGCTTCACGGAGAACCTTTGACCGAAACGCAAAACCCACGGCGGTTCTGCGCGATCTTTCTGTGTCACTTCTTGTCCTTCCCCTTTTCCCTCGTCTTCCCTTTTTTCTTTGATTTCTTCCCTCTCATGTCCTTTTTCTTTCCGCCCAGAATCTCCGCGAGATCCTTCTCCTTGATCTTTTTCGTCTCGCAAAGG
>JABMPG010000166.1 GCA_013203855.1 bacterium | reverse complement strand
GGCCTTTTAAGCCGTTGGTCCTAGGTTCGAGTCCTAGCACGCCTACCAGGTAAACCAAATAGAATCAGTTATATGTGTCGCGCTTTGGAATCCTATGACGCGACAGAATCGCGCCATTCGCTAGCAAACAAAATCAGTTTTGGGGGAAAAATGGGGAAATGCCCTGGAGTCTCTCCAGATGCTGCCAAAGGAGAACGAGCATGTCTGCCACTTCCATCTTTTTCTGCGTGAAAGAGTGCTTTCTGTTGGGCAGGAAGCATCTGCTACCCGGTTCGCTGATCCTGAGAAAGATAGATTTCAGGCGGCACACTGCGAACGGCGGTATATGCTGTTATATACGATGTCGCCCGTATCTCATATCACGGGAAAGCGTGCTTGAACCGTGGAAAGGAGACTATGCTGGAGGGTGGGAGGATTTGTGTGAAATCAGAATCCCGGAACTCCAGATTATGGATGATGGTGACATCGATTGGAAGCGGTGGGTCATCAACCCAGAAGAAGGGGCGGTGTTTGTGCGAGCTACCCCTCGATACGCCTTCGTTCAAGGGAATCCGGCCTTCGAATTTCCGAATGGCCTTCTCTGGGTTGCGAGGGCAGATTCCCTAGGCAGGATCACATCGAATTTTGGGCTGGAGAACCAAGTTCGCCCGTGGCCCCCATCTTTGTTAGTAGAGGAAGAGCCTCCCAAACCGATGGAGAATCTTCTCAGACTGACAATTCGGGCCATAGGAGCCGAAGGTATCCCCCCTGATATGCAGATCACTCCTTCAGGCTTCTTTGAGCCTGACAGCACAGAGAATACTTGTGAGTATTTGCTCCACCCGAAAAACAATAGGGAGTTTCGTGCTGCCCTCGTGAATAGCGTCTTCGAGCTCACGTGGGCGGAGAACATGGATTGGAATAACGGGGTTCTCGTAAACTCGGGTCTCTACCAATACTTGGGTTATCTCCGGATGAAGCGCAGCTTCCCTTGGGCCGGCATCTCCTTTCGGGAGTATCTTCGCGACGAGACGTACCCAGGACTCTTTTGGAATCTGGACGGAGATTCCTCCGAGAACGACCAAAACACCTCACCATCGCAGGATCGAAGACGACGATCAAGGAAGCGAAGTCTGGATGAACCAAATGACTTCTATTCTCTTAAGAGAAGGGAGCAATACCTGTTCCTTCTGGAGAAGAACTTCACCGTTGCGGACATTGCGTCAACCTTGGGTGTGGCCGTCGGTTCGGTGAAGAAGACCATCTACAGGTATCGAAAGCAGGGAATCGCTCCAAAATAGGACAGACTGTGGACAAGCGCGAGAGTGTCTGCTTTGTAAAGCCAATATATTCAGTGCAAGACTATGTGACGATTTCTGAAATGTCCTCTTCTCTGTCCACGGGGGGTGTGTCGTACAATCCGTCCGAAGTTGATTCGGAACGGATTGGACATGAACGGCACGACTCGCTACCCCGAAGATATCCGTACCCGCCTCGATCGAATCGAGCGCCTTCTCGTTTCCCTTCTATCCCGTAAATCACGGCGAAAGCCTCCACCCGAGTACATTCCCGTCCGCGAAGCCGCGGTCGTGGCGGGGAAGACCCTTTGCGGCCTCCAGACAGCCTTGCGCCGCGAGCGGCAGGACCCGGATGGAATGCACATCCGCCGGATCCATGGCGCCGTGAATCGCGCCGACCTGATGCGGTGGCTTGAGACCAAGGCCAAGCGGAACCCGGGGCTCGGCCAGGAAATCCGTGACGCACTGGAAGACTTCGATCTATAGGAGAACCGCATGAACAGCAAGCCAGAGAATACCGTCCGATGCCGGACCTTTGAGGAGGCCGCCTTGCTCGATAGTCTGGGCCTGGGCGAATACGCCGGAACCGAACCGGAGGGGCGCCGCGTGGCGATCCTCTTCCGGGACCCGAGCGGCGAGGCCGTCGACGCCCTTCGTCGCCACAATGGGCCGGGTATTCAGGTCAACAGCCGACGTTTCTCCGATGGCCTGGACTGGGCCAAACGAATCGTCTTCTCGACCAAGAGAGGGTGATCCACCCCCCTGCCCCAGATGCACCCCCCCGAGTCCGCCGACAGGGCTTGGAGGCACTTCGAACTACAGGAGGATTCGCATGGAGCACACAGCAGAAAGCGCCATCTGTTGCCGGACTCTTGAAGAGGTCGCTCTGTTGGACAGACTGGGATTGCGCGAATACGCCGGCACAGAGACACAGGAAGGCGAGACAGTCATCCTCTTCCGAGACCCGACGGGCGAGGCCCGCGATGCCCTTCGGCGCAACTAGGAAAAAGAAAGAGATGCGACAGCGAATCCAAGCCTCGAGTCGTTGCCTGAGATTATGACCTCCAGCCAACTCGCGCCGATCCTGCATGTCCATGAAACGGCACTGCGCCGAGAAGCGGCCGCCGGCCGGGTTCCGGGTCGACGGCTAGGCCAGCGATTTCTGTTCTCGAAGGCAGCGATATTAAAGTGGCTCAACGAGAGCAGTGTGTCCGCCACGCAGGCCGAGCAAGGTCTGGAGACTGTTGAGGAACTCCCGCTCTTGACCGCGCGGAAGCGGCATCCGCATCCCACGGATCGCTCGTACCTGCAGTCGGATCTGGCGAGAGAAGCGGCGGAGAAGGTTCTGGAGATTACCAGGAGAAAAAGGTGAATAGCTACTACCCAGAGCACTAAATAGATTGCATTCCGAGTGTCCCTCTGGCATACTGCGCGCATGAAAACACTAGATGCTCGTTCTCTTCCCCCCATCGCTCAGGAAGACCTTCGCCGCAAGGTGGTCCAGGCGGTTCTGAGCGGCAAGACTCAACTCGACGTT
>JABMPG010000165.1 GCA_013203855.1 bacterium | reverse complement strand
TCAGCCAGGAACGGGTCCTGACCGCGACGACGCAGATTCTGGAGGAGAATCAGCGGGAGTTGATCCGTCTCGAGCGGCTTTCCCTGGCCGGACTTCTCACGGCGAATATTTTCCACGATATCCGCAAGCCGGTGACGAATATCAAGCATGAGTTGGATGATCTGAGCGAGGCTTTGGGCGGCTTTTCGGGAGCGGCCCGGCCGCTGAAGAACATGAGCGACCAGGTGCAACTGTTCTTCGATATTCTGCGGGATCTGAATATCGAGCGGTTTGTGCGCGCGGACCAGATGGATGAGGAATATGTGGATGTGAACCGGGTCATCGAGCAGTCGCTGAAACTGGTTCAATACGAGCGGGGCTCGGTTCATCTACGGGTGAATCTGGCGGACGATCTTCCTCTGGTTCTGACTCATCCGTATCGTTTGATTCAGGTTTTTTCGAATATCGCGCTGAACGCTTACCAGGCCTCGGGGGCCCGGGGCGAGCTCCAGATCAACACGAAGGTACAGCGGGCGGACCGGTCCCATCCCGATCTGGATCATGTGATGGTGGAGATCATCGACGATGGTCCGGGTATTCCAGTGGAGGATCAGCCATATGTGTTTTCGCCTTTCTATACGACGAAGCCGGAGGGGAAGGGCACGGGGTTGGGGCTCTATATCTCGCGGATGATCGTGGAGCAGATCGGGGGAGCGATCGAGGTGGAGAGCCAGGCCGGCAACGGGACGCGGTTTGTGGTTTATCTGCCCGCGGCGGAATGAATGTGAGTTAACGGTTGGAAGTCAGCAGTCCAGTCATTGGAACTCGGATCTCTCTCATGTCTCGTCCCAACATTGTTCTTATTCTCAGCGATGACCAAGGGTATGGGGACCTGGGGCTGTTCGGCAACACTTTGCTTCAGACTCCGAATCTGGATCGTCTGGGGCGGGAGGGGATTTCGCTGACCCAGCATTACTGCGGTTCGCCATTGTGCGCCCCGTCGCGGGCGGCTCTGTTGACGGGGCGGTACAATCATCGGATGGGGGCTCTGAGCGTGGAGTCGAACCGGGGGCTGGACCGGATCGCGCTACGGGAGCGGACGGTCGCCGACCGGCTTCGGGACGAGGGGTATGTCACCGGCATGGTAGGGAAGTGGCACAATGGTCTTTTCGACATGCGCCATCATCCGAACAGCCGGGGTTTCGACGAGTTCGCGGGTTTTCTCAACGGGGGCATGGATTACTACGACTGGATTCTGGACTATAACGGTTCGCCGCGGCGGTCGGACGGGCGGTATCTGACGGATGTTTTCACGGATGAGGCGGTGGGCTTCATCCGGCGGCATGCGAAGGAGCCTTTCTTTCTCTACCTCGCCTACAACGCGCCCCACGTGCCTCTGCAAGCGCCGGAGGAGGACGTTCGTCCTTATCGTGAGGCTGGCCAGGTAAATGAGGGCGTGGCGACTTTGTATGGCATGATCTCGCGTATGGACAAGGGTGTGGGTCGCGTCCTCGACACGCTGGAGAAGCTGGGCATCGCGGACAGCACGATCGTTCTGTTCACGAGCGATAACGGTCCGTGGCTGGGGTCGGCCGAAGGCCATGACATGGCGCGGTACAACGGGCCTTTCCGGGGGATGAAGCAGGACGTGCTGGAGGGCGGGATTCGGGTTCCGGCGATGGTTCGCTGGCCGGAGGGTTTGCCGGGAGGCGTTGAGGTTTCGGAGATGGTTCATTTCACGGACTGGCTGCCGACGTTTCTGTCTGCGGCGGGGTGCGTGGCGAAGTCGGAACTGCCTCTGGACGGCGCGGACGCCCTGCCGCTCTTCCGTGGGGAGACGGGCAAGAGGCCGGATCAGCGTTTCTGGCAGTTCAACCGCTATGAGCCGGTTCTGAACTGCAATGGGGCGGTGCGGGAGGGGAACTGGAAACTGTACTTCCCCTGGATTCCCGAAGCGAAGCGAAAAATGTCCTCGGACAGTGAGTGGTATCATCGTCTGTTTCACGAGCCGCATTTCGAGACGGAGATCGACCGCAGTGCGGTCCAAAGAGATCTATCCGCGTCGTCGGAGCCGGAACTCTACAATCTTGCTGAGGACACGTGGGAAGCGCGCAATCTGGCGGCGGAGCATCCGGAACGGGTGGCGCGGATGAAGCGGGCTTTCGAGAGTTGGTTTGAGGAAGTCGAGGCGGAGAGGAAGCGACTGCCTGTGTGCGAGATCTGATGCCGGGATTGACAGAAGGGCCGGTTTTTTCAACAATCGGAGGGTGTGTCGAGACAAAGAACGCAAGGGGGAGAACTAAGATGCTCCAGGTTGGATTGGTTGGCTATGGTTTCATGGGGAAAATGCACGCCCAGTGCTATCAGGCTACGGGACAGGCGCAGGTGGCGGCACTGGTCGACGTCGAGCCGGACCGCCGGGCGGATGCCAGGTCGAAGTTCGGTTGCGAGGTCTTCGAGTCGATCGAGGAGATGCTGGCCTCGATGCAGGTGGACCTGATCGATATCTGCACGCCGACTTACCTGCATGAGACGCACGTGATTTCTGCCTCGAAGGCGGGTGTGCCGATCATGTGCGAGAAGCCTTTGTCTCTGACGCTTGATTCGTGCGACCGGATGATCGAGGTCGTGAGGGAGGCGGATGTGCCGATGATGGTGGGGCAGGTGCTGCGTTTCTGCAATGAGTATGTGATGGCGAAGGAACTGGTCGACTCGGACCGTTACGGGAAGGTTCTGTGGGCAAGTTGCAGTCGGACGAGTCCGCCGGCTGACTGGTCGTGGCAGGGCTGGCTGAAAGATCCGGAGAAGAGCGGCGGAGCGATTCTGGATCTGCATATTCATGACGTGGATTTTCTGGCTTGGCTGCTGGGAACTCCCGTGGATGTGCGTGCTCGTGGGGTGCGGAGCACGATGGGTGCGGTGGACAGTGTTTTCACAACATCGATTCACGAGGGAAACGTGGTCAGTTACGCCCAGGGGACGCTGATGCTTTCGCGTACGTCGCCGTTCAACATGGCTTTCACCATCAACCTGGAAAGGGCCACGATTCAGATGGATATCTAGCGGACGCCAACGCTGATGGTGTATCCAGCCGAGGGGGAGCCTTTCGCGCCCGATCTGCCCAAGCCGGACGTAAAGTCTGAAGGGGAAGGCGCGGGGAATATCAGCGACCTGGGGCCGTATTTCAATGAGATCAAATACCTGGTGGATCGGGTGAGCGCGGGGGAGAAGCCGGATAGGGTGACGGCCGAAGCGGCGCGGGAAGCGGTTCGGATCTGTCTGGCGGAGATGGATTCGGTAGAGAAAGATCAGGGGATTCGTCTCTGAAATCTAAGGAGGGTTCCATGTTTAAGAAGAGCATCAACTATTGGTCGTTCGAGGGAGGACTGGCAGGGACACGCCCGGTGCGGGAGGTGCTCGTCCAGGCGAAAGAGGCGGGTTTCGACGCGGTGGAGCTTTGCTTGGGAGACACGGGGGACGTGAGCCTTGAGACGACCGAGGAGTCGGCTGGGGAGATTCTCCAGAGCGCGCGGGATATGGGCATCGAGATCGCGAGCGTGGCCACCGGCCTCTTCTGGGGGAAGTCGCTGACAGCGAACGATCCGAAGGTGCGGGAGGACGCCTTGGTCATCGGCAGGAAACTGGTCGAGGTGGCGGCCTGGCTCGATGCGGGGGCGGTTCTGGTCATCCCTGGCGCGGTGGACATTTTTTTCGACCCGAACTCGGAGGTGGTGCCCTATGGGAAGGTGTGGGATCGCGCGACGGAGGCGGTGGGTAAACTGGCGGAGCACGCGAAGACCCATCGGATCGCCATCGGGCTGGAGAACGTGTGGAACAAGTTTCTGGTCGGGCCCATGGAGATGAAGATGTTTATCGACCAGTTTCATTCGGAGTGGGTAGGGGCATATTTCGATGTGGGGAACTGCATGGTCAATGGCTATCCCGAGCATTGGATCGAGATCCTGGGAGAGCGGATCAAACGGGTTCATTTCAAGGATTTCCGGCGGGCGGCGGGAACTTTGGAGGGTTTCGTGGATCTTCTGGCTGGGGATGTGAACTGGCCGGGGGTGATCGAGGCGTTGAAGAAGGCGAACTACAGCGGGTATGTGACGGCGGAGATGATTCCTTTGTATCGGCACTATCCTGGGGTGCTGGTGGAGAATACTTCTCGGGCGATGGATGAGATTATAGGGAGATAGGTCCGTCTGGGCAGTGGAAAGGCATGACCGGTGGGGCGTTCGGTCTCACACGGGCGCTTTCAGCGGCGCTCAGGTCTCTGGGTGGATCTCTTCGGCGGTGAAGAAGATGGCGATTTCTCTCTCTGCGGCGTGGGGGCTGTCGGATCCGTGGACGAGGTTTGCTCGTTTGGAGCAGGAGAGGTCGCCGCGGATGGTGCCGGAGTCCGCCTGGGCGGAATCGGTGGCGCCCATGAGTCTGCGGGTGACGGCGACTGCTTCTTCGCCTTCGAGGACCATGGCCAGACAGGGCCCTGAAGTGATGAAATCCTGAAGGTCGGGATAGAAGTCTTTGTCGACGTGATCGACGTAGTGGCGGCGGGCCAGCGCCTGGTCCATGTGGAGCATCTTGAGCGCGGCGATTCGGAGTCCTTTGAGTTCGAAACGACGGAGGATTTCACCCGCAAGTCGTCGTTTCATGGCATCCGGCTTGATGAGGACGAGGGTTTTCTGGATCACGTGCCCGGGCCTTTCTGATCTGGTCTTCTCCCGGGCGGTGGAGGCTATCCGCCCCGGGGTGTCGAGATCCTATCAAACTTTGCTTCCCGGGAGAAGGGATCGTGTGCGGGTTCCGGTTCGGGCGGCTTCTTTTCGGGTTCCTGAAGCGACATGGCCTTTGGGCGGATGCGGAAGGTGGGTTTGCGCGTTTGCTCCACGCATGCCTTGACGAGGTCTTCTATCTCAAACGGTTTGCCAAGGAAGACGTCGGCTCCGACTTTGCGGGCGTAGCCGCGTTCGCGAGCGGTTTTTTTCGCGGTCATGACGACAATGGGTGTGGTGGCGAAATAGGAGTTGCGGCGGATCGATTCGCAGATCTGGTAGCCGTCCATCTTTGGCAGCATGATGTCGACGAGAACGATGTCGGGCTGGTATCTGACCACTTTTTCGACGCCTTCTATGCCGTCATATGCGAGGACGACTTCAAAATGATCCTCGAGCGCCATTTTGACGGTCTGGGCGAGGTCGAGGTCATCCTCGATCACGAGGGCTCGGGCGACGAGAGAGGACTTGTCGGCGGGTGGACAGGAGGTGTGGGGTTGTGGTCGAGGGGCGGTCACTCGAGGCCCGCGATCGACGGGTTGGCGATTTTCGGTCTTTGCGGGGCGGTGGGCGAGAGCGGGCTGGCGGGGTTTGGACTCCGATACTTGCGCGCCGGGAGCGGGATGGTGAGAAGGCGTGGCGGCAGGTTTCTCCGGCATGACTATCCGTTTTTCCGTTCTCTCAACCTGGTGAATCTGGTGCAGGGACATTCTTTTGTGTCGGGGAGGGCCGGCGGCTTGGTTCAGGAATAGGTCGATGTTTTTTCGAAGGCGTTCGGGATTGACGGGTTTCGGAATGAAGAGGCTGCCGCCGGCGGCGTAGGTCTTCTGGATTTCCTTTCGAGAGTCGTAGGCCGAGAGAAAAAGGATCTGAACACTTTCGAAACCGGGCTTTCGACGGATGGCGGCGCAGGTCTGCAGGCCATCCATGAGGGGCATGACCATGTCGAGAATGATGAAATCGGGTTCGTATTTGACGATTTTTTCCAGCGCGTCCAGGCCGTCGTGAGCCGAGACGACTTCATAGGCATCCTGTAGGGCTTCCTCAATCGTGAGACGGACATCCGAATCATCATCCACAACCATAAGACGATACTTGGGGTCGGGTGCCATGATGGATTCCCCCTTTGGCCGAAATAGACAACAAGAACGCGTGAGCGAATTTTCTGTCACCTATACTGCCCAATTTCGGGCTCGGTGTCAAGGGGGATAGATTTTCAATTCCGTCCTGGTCGGTTGTGATCTTCGGGTCTATGGTTGGGAGTGGGTGAGAGAGCAGAACGGGGCGTGGCAGTGCCACAAACAAGAAGACAACAGACTGGCGTTGGGGCGTTTGGCACTCTGAGATTGTGGTCGGATCGGGGATATCGGGGGCATAATGGACATTAGGGACTATCCGGACAGCCCTCTTGACTCTACGAGATTGCGTCGGCTGAAGCCTTTTCTGGATCGATTGTATGGCGAGCTCGATCTTTGCCATATTTCGCCCGATCCGATCGAGGTCGTGCATGAGTACGCGCTGCCGGAGGATCGCGAGGTGGCCGGTTTTGTTGCGTCGGCCCTGGCCTATGGCAACGTGCGGCAGATTCTGCGGAGCGTGCGAAATATTCTGGCTCCTCTGGGCGCGCGACCGTCAGTGGCGATTCGGGAGATGGGGCCGGGGCGGACGCTCGAGACGTATCGGGGGTTCCGGCATCGTTTCAATAGCGGGGCGGATGCGGCCTTTCTCATTCTTTCCATCGGGGAGGCGCTCCGACGGTACGGTTCTCTGCATGCGTTGTTTCTGAAGGGTTATCGGGATGTTGCCCCGCACATTGGTCCGGCTCTGGAGGAGTTTGCCGGTGTGCTGGGATCTTTTTCTTTTCCCCTTGTGGGTGAGGAGTTGGGGCGGTTGGGGATTCCTTCCCGCGCGCGGTTCTTTTTTTCTCGCCCCTCGGCCGGGAGCGCCTGTAAGCGTCTGAACCTGTTTTTGCGGTGGATGGTTC
>JABMPG010000164.1 GCA_013203855.1 bacterium | reverse complement strand
GCTGTGGCTGATTCTGAAAGCGGAGTGGTTTTGCGACTTCGTCGCCAAGACCCGAGAAGATCTGATCCAGCGCCTGGACGAGGCCCTGAACTGGCTTATCAACCGCAGCGAGGACAACCAAAGAACCTGCTCAATCGGGAAACTCATCTAGAGAAGCGCTATAAGGCTCCCCATTTTCCTCCGTGTTTCCCCCCGTCCCGGCGGCATCGCTTCTCGGTCTGCGGGGCGGTGGTGGCAGCCGCAAAGAAACTTGAAAATTCTTCTTGACTTCTGCGACACTTGCGACTTATATGTACTCCAGAACCTCGGAAGAAGGTACTTATCATGGCAACCGAAGATTTCTTGACAGTCGAGGAAATGGCCGAGATGCTCAAGGTCAATCCCCGCACGATCCAGCGCTTGGTCAATCGCAAGGAGCTTCCTGCAGTCCGCGTGGGGAAGCAGTGGCGGTTCCGGCGCGAGTGGGTCGAAGAGTGGCTGGACAAACAGACCGTGAACAGGGAAAAGCGTTCCGCATGAAAGAGTGTCCTGTCTGCTTCACAGACCTGCCTGCAGGCGCGACCGACCGGTGTCCGACGTGCGGCGCCTCGTTTGCTGCGACACGCCCAGCGCCGGCCCGGCCTGAGGAGCGGCCCCAGCCTCCGTCCGAGATGGCGGGTGAAAACCTGTTCGACGCCTTTCGACGTCAGTTTGAGGAGCGATCCATCGAGTTGCCGGAGGAGGCCCAGCGCCGGGCCAAGGCGCTTCTGGCGTCGGCGGAGAGCGAGCTGCGCCAGGCAAGCGTGCTGATGGCGGACTTGTGCGGATTCTCGGGAGTTTCCTCGGGAAGGCCTGCCGAGGACGTGTCCCGTCTGGCGCAGACCTTCTGCCGTATCTGTTCCGACGCCATTCTCCGGCGCGGCGGTTTCGTGGTGAAGTTCGAGGGGGACGCCGTCCTGGCTGTTTTCGGAGCGCCCGTGGCCTATGACCGCGACGTGGAGTCGGCGGTCGAGGCGGCTTTGGATATTCGCGAACGCATTCAACTGGAGGAGGGTGCCCTTAGCCAATTGGGAGCGTCGGTCGGGATAGCCACCGGCGAAGTGCAGTCCGGCGTGTTCGAATCACCCGGCGGCAGGCAGTTCGACATCTACGGGAACACGGTCAACCTGGCCGCCCGGCTGCAGCAGGCAGCGGGACGGGGTGAAATCGTCATCTGCCGCGAGACCTGGCAGGGGGCCTCGAGGGCATTCGAAGCGGCGGAGACCGACCCCCTGGAACTCAAGAACATGGACTTGGCCTACCGGGCGTGGCGCGTGTCGAGGCGGCGGGAGCGATCCTTGCCGCGCCGGATCTTCGATACGGCTTTTTGCGGCCGCGAGCGGGAACGGAAGGCGTTGGAAGGTTATTTGTCGGACGCGGGAGGCAGCCAACTGGCCCTGGCGACGGGAGAGGCGGGATTGGGCAAGACACGCCTGGTGCGCGAGGCACTACGGTCCGCGGGCCGCGAAGAGGAGACCACCTGGTGGGAAGGATCGCCCTCGTGCCGGTCTCTTCTCCTGTGGCCGGTCTTGGAATGGCTCCGGGAGGAGATGCGCCTGCAGTTGGACGCTCCACCCGAGGCGGTGGGTCGGGCGGCTTCCGCATACCTGGCCGGGCGGTTCGCCGGCGAGGAAAGCGATCCCCTTCTTCTCCAGTACGTGTTTGGCATGCCGGAAGCGATCCAGGCGATGCGGGGGATTCCCTCCGAACGCCTGCAGCGAAACGTTCTGGGCTTTCTGGCGAGTCTGATCCTGCCCGCGGGAGGCAAGCCGGAGGGCCGGGTCCTCGTGGTGGACGATTTTCAGTGGGTGGACTCTCTCACCTGGAAACTGGTGGAGCATCTTCTGACCTGGTCCGGCGGACAGGGCCTGAAAGTCTTACTGATTGGCCGTCCCGATTCCGAAGGGAAGCCTCTTCCCCGGACGCCCCATCCGAACATTCATCTCCAACCCCTTACGGAACCGGAAAGGCGGACTCTCCTGTCGAAACTGGTTCCCGCAGAGGAGTTCCTGCCGGAAATCCGGCAACTCGTGATCTCGCGGGCCGCGGGGAATCCGCTCTTCATCGAGGAGATGACGCGGATCGTCCGTGAGACCATGCGGAACAACAGCCGCGTAACCAACGACCAGCTGCGCAACAACATCGTCGAGGTCATCCCGGTATCCCTGCGCGATCTGATCCAGTCCCGGATCGACTTGCTGGACGGCCGGACCCGGCAGGTTCTGCAATGCGGCGCCGTTCTGGGCCTGGCCTTCACGCTCAGTCTGATCGAACTCTTCGATATTGTGCGGGACGGACTCACGGAGCATCTCGAGGTTCTCCGGGGGCTGCATTACCTGGAAAAGGATCTCAACGCGCGGGACCTGCACTACTTCTTTACCCACGGACTCTACCGCGACGTGGCCTACTCGACCATGCTCTGGGAGCAGCGGCAGCGTCTGCACGCCGAACTGGCCAAGCGGCTCGAAGACGCCTTCCGCCATCGTCTGCCCGAGTATTACGATCTTTTGGCCTTCCATTATTCGAAGGGCGGGGAGAACCGCAAGGCGATCTACTACCTCGTAAAAACCGCCGACAGGCACGCGGCTCTGGGTGCTTCGGAATCGGCCATCCAGAACTATCGCGAGGCCATGGAACTCTTGGGACAGGAGACCGCTTCGGATTCCGACAAAGTTCTCATGGCTCGCATGTTGACCCGTTGTGCCCGACTGCTTCGCGCCACGGGAGACCACGAAGAGGCCGAAGAGATGCTGGCTGGAGCGGTCCAGTGCGCCGAGGGGGCAGAGAATCGCCGGCTGGTTCTCGACGCGCGGCTGGAGCAGGCCATCGGGATTCTGTGGCGGGGCGGCTTGGACGAAGCCCGCGATCGGTTGGGGAAGATCATCGCGGAAGCCGAACCACTCGATGCCTCCCTCGTCCTCGACGTGGCCTACAACGCTCTAGCCGTCGTCCACCTCCAGCGCGGCGACCACGAAGCGGCCCTCGAGGCGTTTCAGCGTCTCGCGAAGGAGGCCGAACGGCACGAGGCGTGGCAGGTGAAGGCGGACGCCTTCAACAACGCCGGGCTGATCTACTGGAAATGGGGGCAATATCCGCAGGCCCTGAAGGCTTTCCGGAGGGCCCTGGCCCTCCGCCACCGGGTCAGCGACTACTTCGGCCTGTGCGCGACCCTCAGCAATCTCGGCATCATCCAGGAGCAACTCGGGGAGGTCCACGCGGCCCGCAAGTCGTACCTCAACGCCCTTCGTCTGGCCGAGAAGACGGGTTACGCCCAGGGACTGTCGGCGCTGGAGTCAAACCTGTCGAATCTCACGCGAAGGACCGGAATCCTCGCCGACGCGCTGAAACACGCCACCCGCGCCCTGGAATTTGCCCAGCAGGCCCAAGACCCCAACTTGGAAGCCATCGCCGAGGAGAATCTGGGCCTCGTCCATGCCAACCAAGGGGAGACTGATCTGGCCCGTGAGCACTTGACCCGCTGCCTCGACCTCGCGAAGGAACACGGCAACGCCGAACTCCAACTGAGCGCCGAGACGGGTCTTCTCGAACTCTCGATCTCGGAAGGAGGGACGGCCCCCGAGGCGATCGTTCCAATCAACGCCCTTCTCGAAATAGCCAACCAAAAGCGCTACACCGACTACCTGCCGCGTCTGTACCGGCTCAAGAGCCGCATTCTGGAGGCGAGCAAGCAGGAAAACCGCCTGACCAGCCAGCAGTATCTCGACCTGGCCTTGGAAAAGGCCAGGCAGATGCAGAATCTCTTTGAAGAGATCGAGTCTTGGAAGAGTTTGGAATCATTTCATATCCAACACGGGAGATTGAAAGAGGCACACCGCTGCGAAGAGCATCTTGTCCGACTGACAAATCAGCATAGCAGTTGAAGCGCTCCACCTGAGGGATTTGGGCCGTTTCAACTGATTCAGTCTTGCGTTGTTGGCACATGGGTGCTACAT
>JABMPG010000163.1 GCA_013203855.1 bacterium | reverse complement strand
GTTCTCGATGGCCTGATTGAAAACCTCTACTGGCTCCACATCCTTGATCTTGGTCTGGATGATATCG
Organism: bacterium; assembly: GCA_013203855.1. Lineage (GTDB taxonomy): Bacteria > Sumerlaeota > Sumerlaeia > UBA8349 > UBA8349 > JABMPG01. The sequence continues at coordinate 2,092 of JABMPG010000163.1, read as the reverse complement.
AATGCGTCGTAGAAGATCCCCTCGGCGATGCTCTTCTTGCCACGCTGCATCAGGTTGTTGATAAACTTTGCCGCCAGGACGCTGTTGTACTTGCGGTCCGGCAGAATGTCGCGCTTTTCGGCTTGGTTTTTCCGGCTCAAGGCTTTTTCTCCTCAATTAATCCGGGATCGGAAAGACCCGATCCGGAAGGCAATTTCAGACGGACGGCAAGTCCGTCGATGGTTTACTTGGGTCGCTTGTTGCCGTATTTGGACCGGCTTTTCTTACGAGAGGAAACGCCCTGGGTATCCAGCACGCCTCGGACGATATGATAACGCACGCCGGGCAGGTCCTTGACACGACCGCCGCGAACCAGCACGATCGAGTGCTCGTTCAGGTTGTGCCCCTCGCCAGGGATATAGGCGTTGATTTCGATGCCGTTGGTCAGACGGACGCGGGCCACCTTGCGCAAAGCCGAATTTGGCTTTTTGGGCGTCATAGTGCTTACGCGGGTACACACGCCGCGGCGCTGAGGCGCCTTCATCAGGGCGGGGGAACCGCTCTTTGTCTTGAGTTTCTTTCGGGGCTTTCGGATCAGTTGATTAACAGTGGGCATCTAGAGTCCTCTCCTTCCAGAGTCAGAAGCAGGTAATCCTAACCATGAGCATCAGGGTTGTCAAGGGCAAAAACTCTGAAAAACGAGGAGCCGGGTGCTGACGAGCCAGTAGTTCGGGACCCGGGGCCCCAACCGCAGCCAATTCAAATCTCCAGACAGTGTTCCGAACTCCGTCACCGGCAAGCCCAGAGAGTCCCCCGTTTGGTGATCTCCATGACTTCGGGTCCCTCGAAGTCCTTCTCGACATGGCCGAGGGAGGAGTAGAACACCTTCCCTTGGCCCCAGGAACGTTTCCAGACGACCGGCATGAGGGTCCCGTCGGCCCAGGGCACATCGGGCGTGTGGAAGGTGGTCGTAGCCAGGACCTCATTGGCCGGGTCCACGTGCATGTAATACTGCTCCGACTTCATGTCGAAATCGCTCAGGCCCCTCGTGATCGGATCGTCGTGATCCACGATCTCAACCCGATAGGCCTTGATCCCTCCGGGATGACACACGAACTGGCCGCCCACCATCCACTGGAACTCGGTGTTCACCCGAAAGGCGTCGCCCATGCCCCCATGCCAGCCGGCCAGGCCCACGCCGCTCTTCACGGCATCCCGCAGGGGCTGAAACTGTTCCTTCTCAATCTGCCCCATGGTCCAGCAGGGAACGAGGCAGTCGAAGGTCTTGAGCCGCTCGAGGTCGCGGAAGCTGTCCAGAGTATCCGACACTTCCACTTCGCAGTTTTCACCTCTCAGCACCTCGGCGACGGCCTCGACACATTGCTGAGGCTCGTGACCTGCCCAGCCCCCCCACACCATCAGTATCTTTTTCATGAGCGCGCTCCCTCTCATCGGTTTGGGTTGCTCTTCGAGGTGATCTCAACGGAACCGGGAGGCTCTGTCAAGGCAAAAGACGAATGGTGAGTTCAGGTGAACCCTATCGAACCGATAGCTCGGTTCTGGCATTGCCTCACCCGCCGTTCTCGGAGATGTAGCCTTCCTTTTCCAGGTATAGCAGGACTTCGAGAGCGGCGGCGTCGGCGGTTGTTTTGGATGTGTCGACCACGACCTCGGCGGCGGTAGGTTCTTCGTAGGGGTCGTCGATGCCGGTGAAGCCTTTGAGTTTTCCGTCGCGGGCCTTGGCGTAGAGTCCCTTGCGGTCGCGGGCCTCGCAGACTTCAATGGGGGTGGCGACGTGGACGAGGATGAAGCCGCCGAACTGGCTGATGTTCTCGCGAACCTGGCGGCGGATGGCGGTATAGGGCGCGATCGGCGCGCAAACCGCTATGCCCCGGTTCTTGGTGATCTCACTGGCCACGTATCCGATCCGCAGGATGTTGAGGTCCCGGTGCTCTTTGGAGAAACCGAGTTCGCTCGAAAGATTCTTCCGGACAATGTCGCCGTCGAGGAGGGTTACCGGCCGGGTTCCCATTTCCATGAGTTTGGCCACCAGAACATTGGCGACGGTGGACTTGCCCGAGCCGGAAAGTCCCGTGAAAAAGACGGTGAAGCC
>JABMPG010000162.1 GCA_013203855.1 bacterium | reverse complement strand
GTGTCGGTTCAGGGAATCCATCAAAATGAAAATCGTGCGCATCATGACACCTTTCGATCCTGTGCTGGCCTGCCGCCGTCGATCATACCAGCCCGGCTACCGTCGTCAATGCTCGCATAGTCGAAACCGGTTTACCTTTTCCGTGTCGCGGGCTATAAGAGAGAGTCCGGTATATCGACGGGATGACACAGGAGTACGGAATGCCCATGCTGGATCTCACTTTACCCGCGCCGGAGACAAACCGCGGCTGGCCGACAACCCGCCTTGAGGAGTGGCCCATTCAATCCGGAGATCATGCCTGCACGGGCATGGTATATCGCTTCGATCACGACTCCATGATCTCGACCTATATCGACATTCCCGGCCATATCAAGGAGACCGCCAATGGGCTGGACGCCTCGAATTGCCCCCTGGACAGGATCTTCAGGGTGACGGCCGAGGTAGTTCATCTCGATCGGGAGAGCGGCAGTGGCGGCATCGAGGCCGTGGAGCTTGGCGAAGCCTGTCACGAAAGTCCGCTCGGGACCGCGCTGGTCGTCAATGCCCTGGGCCGGCGGCGATTTGATGAAATCGAAGAGCGCAGTGTCTGGTTCACCCGCAGCGCCATCCAATGGACGATTGCCCGCCGGATCCAGCTTCTCATTTCCGACGTTTACGAAAGCTACACCGAACCCCAAGGAGTCTTCTACGACCTTTTCAAGGCCGGCGTCATCACCGTCTGCAATCCCGTCAATCTCGACCGGCTCCCCAAATCCATCCGGATAACGGCTCTTCCCTTGCGTTTTCCCGGAGTGACCCAATTGCCCTGTCGGCTCCTCGCCGAATGGAAGGACTAACCCATGAATCGAAAAGACGTTACCCGAACCGATATTATCCAAGGACTGCGCGACCTCGGACTCCAGGAAGGCGACAAGGTTCTTCTGCATAGTTCGTTGTCGAGCCTGGGGCGCGTGCAGGGGGACGCCGAGACAGTAGTCGATGCGTTCCTCGAAGTTCTTGGCGAATCCGGCACGCTGGTCGTCCCGACATTCGGAGACCTCGGAATCATCACCCACGCCGCGCGCAAGCGCGGCGAGGCCATCCGGAGCATCCATCCCCGCGCCAGCGTGGCCGCGATCGGCCGCGACGCCGCCGAGATCTGCCGCGATCACTGGAAGGCCGAACTCGCGCACGGGGAAGATACGCCTTACACGCGTCTCGCCGAAATGGGTGGCTACGTCTGCCTACTCGGGGTCGACCAGGACCGCAACACGACCCTGCACTCGGCGGAAGAACTCCTGCGCCTGCCCTACCTGAAGCCCACGTCCCCAAGCACTTTCGACACTCCCGAAGGCGAAGTGACCCGCTTCTGGCCCTTTTTCCCGGGACCCCATCGCGACTTCATCCGCCTGGACCGTCTCCTGAGAGAAAGCGGGAAGATGAAAATCGGACGAATCGGCCACGCCATCACCCGCCTCATGCGCAGCCGCGACCTCCTTGATATCGCCCTGCAGGCGGGGCGGCTCGATCCGGCTTTCGTGCTCTGCGAGAACCCGAACTGCCCTGACTGTGTGACGCAGCGCGGCGACCTGCGGCGGGATCGATTCGAACGCGAGGATTCCAACATCGCCACCTCTGCCCTCCTCGCGGGACGCTACGCCGAGGAAGTGGCGGAGAACTGCCTCCGGGTGGGAATCCGATGGGTGGAACTCGACGGCATCGACGGTTGCCCTCTCCACACGCTCCCGCCGGAGAAGATCGTCCGCACCATCGAGACTATTCGCGCTGCGGGCTGCGACGTGAGCGCCCTGCGCCTGTCCGTCCTTGTCACCCAGGCGCCGGTGGCGAGAATCGCGGCGGAGAACGGCATCCGGCGGCTGGTCGCGCCCCTACTGGGAGATTGCGCCGAACTCATGCGGTCCTGCCAGGAACATGATGTCCAAACATCCTTCTTCAACTTCGGACTGAGCCGCACCCAAGTGACGAAGCAACTGCTGAACCTGGAAAGCATGGAACTCCACCCCGGATTCACCTTCAACGGAGCAAACTTCGCGCGCGCCGGAGAAAATCCGTTCCTGTTCAGTTACAAAATGAAACTGCGCCGGTTCGTGGATCAGCTCGACATCGAGGACGGCACGTTCTGCGGCCTGCCCCAGCCCATCGGACGAGGCAACGCCGAGGTCAAGGAGATGATCTCCATCCTGCGCGCTTCCGGCTTTCAGGGATGGATGGTCCTCAGCGCCGGCAACCGCCTCACAGGTACCTTCGCCGACGCGGCCGACGCGTTTGAAGGCCTGCTCGATGCGATGTAGGAAAACGAGGGGAGGGCTCGCTCTACTTCTCTCTCGGATATGGCCAGGCCGCGATGCCGCCTTCCATGACCTTCGCGTTCTCGTAGCCCTTCGCCGCGAGATAACCCGCCGCCTCATAGCCTCGCAGCGAAATCTTGCAGTAGCAGACGATCTCGGCTGTCTTGTCCTCGGGCAACTCGTTCAGGCGTTGACGCAACTGTCCAAGGGGGATCAGATGTTCCCCGATTCCCAGCCGCTCCGTCTCGTATTCAACCGGGCTACGCACGTCGAGCATGAACGGACCGCTGCCGTCGTCGAGGCGTTTCTTCACCTCGACCGGTGACAGACTCGGCATCCGGCCCAGCATCTTGTTCTCCAGGACGTGGGCCGTCGTGATGATCGGGTCGACAGCCGGCGAGAAGGGCGGCGCATAGGGCAGGTCGGAATTGAGCAGGTCGCCCACAGTGAAGCCGGCCTGAACCGCGATTGCGGCCACGGCGATTCGCTTGCTGACATCGCCCGGCCCGACTCCCTGCACCCCAAGTATCCGCCCCGTGTCACGGTCCGCCAGCATCTTCAGGACGATGAGTTCTCCGCCCATGAAGAAAGGCTTGTCCACTCCGGGGCAGATGACTGAAACAGTGTTCTCGAAACCAGCCCGCCTGGCCTGAGCCTCCGACAGGCCCGTGCTCCCAGCCGTCCAATCAAACACCTTGCAGATGCCGGTCTGAATTGCCCCGGGATAGGTGACACTGTTGCCGTTGATCACGTTCTGGCCCGCCACGCGGCCCTGCAGGTTCGCCAGATCGCCTAGCGGCGCCAGCACCTGTTTCCCGGTCAGAAGGTGGGGAATCTCGATACAGTCGCCCACCGCGAAAACATTCGGATCGGTAGTCTGAAGGTATTCGTTGACGGAAATCCCGCCCGTCGAACCGATCTCGATCCCGCACTCACGCGCCAGTCCGACGTTGGGCCGCACGCCGATAGCCACGACGGCCAGTTCGCAGGGAATCTCACCCCCGTTATCGAGCCGCACTCCCGTCAGTTTTCCGTTCTCGCCGACGAACTCGACGACCCGGTTGCCCGTGATGACATTCGCGGCGCGTGTCTTGATGTAGTTTTCGAGGAGTTTGGCCATTTCCCAGTCCAGGAACATCAACAGCTGGGGTTGCATCTCGATGATAGTGATCTCGATGCCGGCTAGCTCCAGCGCCTCGCACGTCTCGACACCGATAAGGCCGCCGCCGACTACCACGGCCCGGCGGACCTTCTTCTCGTCGCGCACCTGGCGCAGGTAGTCCGCGTCGGCCAGGCTTTTCAGAGCGGTCACGCCGTCCAGATCGATCCCGGGAATGGGCGGCCGCACCGCGTCGGCCCCCGTCGCCAGAACCAGCTTGTCATACTCGACGTCGAAGGTGGCGTCCGACCCTATCGAGCGGCACTTCACCTTCCGGTTTTCGCGGTCGATGGACAGCGCCTCGGTCAAGGCCATGGCTTGGATGCCCTTGGCGCCGAGAAAAAACTTCGAATCTCGGATCACCCCCGTGGGACTCGAGATCAACTGGGCACGATCGTCGAAAAACCCGCCCACATAGTACGGATAGCCGCACGAAGCCATCGAGAAATCGGATTCCTTCTGAATGATAGTGATCTCGGCGTGCTGATCCATCCGACGGGCCTTGGCGGCCGTCTTCGGCCCGGCGGCCGCGCCGCCTACGACAACAATCTTGCGGGATGACATGGGAAACCTCCGTTTTGGATTTTGAGCAAAGCAGACTTGGGCTAGCGCCCCTTCCGGAATACCTTCCCCGGTTCTTGCGTCACGAGCTGCCTCATTTCGAGGTTCAGTAGGGCAGCCATAAGTTCGCCCATGGCGGGCGGTTTGGCCTCTTCGTCTTTCGCAAGGGCATCGGCCAGATCGTCGATGGGAAGCGGATCGAGTTCGAGGGCTTCGAGCACCCGTTTCTCCAGGTCGGTCAGACCGGATGGCAGCGCGGGCAGGGGCTCCTCGTCCGGCTCGCGCAGGTCGGGCAGGCCGGTAAGCAGCTGAGACAGGTTCTCTTTGAGATCGAGAAGGATATCGCGTGCGCAGGTCACCAGCCGGGCGCCTTCCTGAATCATCCGGTTGGTCCCGACGGAGTTCGCCCGGTTCAGATCCCCAGGCACGGCATACACCGACCGGTTGGCTTCCAGAGCGTGCCCAACCGTGATGGTGGTGCCGCTGCGGGCGCCCGCCTCGGTGACTAGAACGCCCAGGCTCAACCCGGCGATAATGGAGTTGCGCTGGGGGAAACTGCCGGCGTCGGGCGTGGCGTTCATGGGCATCTCGCTGATCAGGGCCCCGTTCGCCACGATCTCTTCGGCTAGGCGCCGATGCTGAGCCGGATAAACCGAAGACAGGCCGTTTCCCAGAACCGCGATCGTGCGTCCCCCTGCGTCGAGAGCCGCCCGGTGCGCCTCGGAATCGACTCCCAAAGCCAGGCCGCTGACCACCGTCATGCCCGCCCGTGCCAAACTGTCCGCGAAATCATGCGTGATCGTCCGCCCATAGCGCGACATCCTGCGCGTGCCGATAACCGCCACGGCGGCTTCGTCCATCGGGCTCAGGGCCCCCCTGCAGTAGAGAAGCGGAGGCGGATTCGGAGCCGCCCTGAGACTGACGGGATAGGTCTCATCCTCGAGACAGACCAGTTCGACTCCCCCCTCGGCGATCCGTTCCAACTCGGCGTCCACCTCGACCAGGCTCTTCCAGTCCTGAATGGAGCGGGCCGCCATCTCGCCGATCCCATCCGCGGCGCGCAATTCCGCCATGGACGCCCCGAGAACGGCTTCAGGCGTGCCGAAATGATCGAGAAGCCGGTGAAAACGACCCCGGCCGATATCGGGTAGAAGGTGTAGGATCAGCCAGGGACGGTGGTGTTCCACAAAGAAATCCGCCAGCAGGATTGGTTTTTACTTTGGCAGCGAGCTCAGGGTCATCTGCATATCCTGCTCGGTCCGGGCGCGCACGAGGAAAATGGCGTTGGCCACCCGCCCGATCACAAGGACCTTGCGCACATCGGGATTCTGGAACATCCCGTCCAGTATCTTCGGGCCCTCGGACTCAATCCGTTTCGCATCCAGAGTGCTCTTCACCAGCGCGTAGGCCACCGTGGCGTTCTGGTCGCCCTTGGCAAAATGCTGAAGACGGTATTTTCCGATCTGCTCGGAGCCCGCCAACAGGCCCGGCATGATGGTGTTCATCTGGTTCTGGATCGGGCCGGGCGCGGCTATCTTCCCGAAATCCGGCGGCCCCTGAAGCGGAGCGTACTTCAGGAAGGCATCCCAGCTCTGATACTCCAGATTCGGCATGGCCGATTTTCTCATAATGTACCGGCCTACCTGGTAGACCTTCTTCGTGGACGGGTACTTGTTGAGAAAATCGTAGTTGAAAATGCCGAACATAGGCAGGCCGACGGCCACCGTCAGAATCCCGATCAGAACCAGAGTGAAATGAAGGGCTCGGCTATGGACGAAGCTCTTGACAGCCAACGAGGCTCGAGCGCCCATGATCTCCAAACGATGTTTCGTCGGACTGATCTTGGCCAGGCGGGCCTGCTCTTCTTCCAGCATCCCGATGATCGAGTTGACCAGAAGATAGGCCTCGTGCCATTCGATTTCCATCTTCTTCAGCTCGGCCACGCTCATTCGCTGGACCGTTCGCAACAGAATCGAGTTTTCCACAACCGTCAGGATAGACTGGGCCGTCGCGATGACTTCCCGGTTCCGATCGGTGATGGATTCGAAAAAAGAGTCAAAGAGAATGGCGATCTGGCTCTTGACCTTCAGAAAGCGGGCTTCGTCTTCGCCGCCGAAGGTCTTGCCCTCCTCTTTGCACTCCGAGATAAACATGTGGAAATGCTGCCAGTTCTTGAGAAGCTGGCGGCAATGGTCCAAGTGCTGGTCCAGAATCGTATCGTGCATCGGAGAGAACCGTTCGGTCTAGGATTCGTTCGGCCGGAATGCCCCGTCTGAACTGGTCAAAATCGAAAAAGGGAAAGAAACGCGGGATGTGGCGCGGCTCGACACGCAATCATCTATGCCTTCCTACCATAACTGGCCCGAAGCGTCAACCTGCAAGTAAGTAGCCAAAAACCAGTGGTCGGGAGTCCGTCTGCCCTTCTGCTCACTCATGCGGATGTGGTATGGTGGTTCATGGTCGTGCGGTCTCCGAGACCGAGGGGTGTAGGAGTGTCTCGTTCCAGGAAAATGCTTGTCGCGCTGGGCATCGTGATCGTGGCCGTGTTTTTGGTCGCGGTGTCATGGGTCTTTGCCTCCCGCAACCGGGCCTTCTCCGATCTTTCCCACCGGCAGCGGGCATCCTACAACGAGTGGCAAACCAAACCCTATCATTTCCCCGAAGATATCTTCGCAACTTCAACGCTGAGCACCGAAACACTCTCCCTGGCCCGGGATCTTCGCGATCTGTGGTTGAGCGATTGCCTGGATGCCCTTGACCTGGTCCACCAGGTTCGCCCCGACGCTTCGCCCGACCTCACCACCCAGGCCGTCCGGATCCTGCTCACGGAAGAAGTCCAGCGCAGGCTCGAGGATCTCGCCCCCCTCACCGATACGGGCCAAGCCCTTGTCCGCCGCCCCGATTACGCCTTTCACGCCTTTCCGGCCACCTGGGTTTCTCCCATCCAGATGCACCTCGATTCGGTTACCAATCTCCTCTGTGCCCAGACCGTAATGAAGCTACTGCGACTCCGGGCCATCCACCTGGCCTGGAACCGCGACTTCCCGGGTGCCCTCGCCGCCGCCGAAGACGCCCTCCGCGCCTCCCAATGCCAGCCCTTCGCCCGCAGTATCGAAAACCTCTTCTGCTCCAGCCTTTCCATCGGAGCCATCGAAGCCTGGTTTGGAATCGCGACCGACTGTGACCGATCCGACCTTCTGCTGCATTCCCTTAATGAACTCCGAAGAATCGGCCCCGTGCCCGAATTCCCCCAAAACTATCCTCTCGGCGTCCTCGATGCCGTCGGAGAAATCCAGATCGCCAGGCGAACGGGCATCGAAACGAACGTGCAGGGCCGGACCGCCCAGGAACTCTACGGCCTGATCTGGCGTGCCGACGCCCTCTTTCTCGAACGAGAGGCCCTCCCCCTCGCCCTAAGAAGCCCTGCCGTGCGCCGGAGCATTCTCCAAACCATCCATTCGTATCGCTTCCTAGCCGCTCAACTCGGCATCGAGGACGGAATCGGCCCGGAAACAATGACGACCCAAGTCTCGGGATGGTTTCTCGGGCCCCACTTCTTCTCCACCCAGTTTCGGGCCGACGAAGTCCGTATCCGGATCCGAAACCACACCGCCCGCGCCGCCTACGGGCTCCTCCAATGCGAAATCGCCAACCGCCTCCGAGCCTTGAAAGGTCTCGGCCCGGCGACCGCCCAGGCCGATATCGTCCCCGAATACCTCTCCGAAATGCCCCGCGATCCTTTCTCCCCGGATCGCCCCCTCCGACTCACGCCCCGACCTCACTCCGTAGGGCCCGACGGAATCGACCAGAAAATCGAGATCGTCTACAGCCCCGTCAACGGCATCGACAGCGGAGGAGATCTGATTCTCTCCCGGCTCGAATATCCGTTCCTGGGAAGTCCGTGAGGATGGTTTGTGCGTCAGACCGACGGGGATACTGGGCTCACATTTTTTCAAATCTGCTCGCGGTATTTTTTCTGAACGGCTTCCTCAAACGGCGTGGGTGAGAAAGCGAGTTCTTGGCGTGCTTTGGAAATGTCAAACGTCCGGTTTTCTCCGAAGCGGCGGATGAAGTCAGGGTCAACGGGCGAGCCCGACCAGAGCGCTTTCAGAAGGCGAGCGAACAGGATTGACGGCGCGCGCGGAACCGGCACGCAGAGGGGCGGGCGTTTCCCCATCGCCTTCGCGATCTGCCGCACCATCTCGCCATAGGGGATCGGCTTCGGGCCGGCCAGGACATAGGTCTGTCCCACCGCCTCGGGGCGCTCGACGCACGCCACGATCGCGTCGACGAGATCCCACACATACAACGGCTGGACGAGGCTGTGGCCCAGGCTGAATAGCGGAAAGATCGGCATCTTCCGGATGAGCCGTCCTAGGCGCTCGATGTTGTTGTCGTCCCGCCCACCGAAGATCATGGCCGGCCGTAGAATGGTCCATTGGATATGCCAGGGCGCGTTCTGGATGGCCGCCTCGCCTTGCCGGACCGCCTGCTGGCTTTCGCTGGGGAAGCGCGAGAGAAGCCGCGTCGAGGAGGTGACGATGAGCCGCGCCGGCCGATCCCGATTGGCCAGTGCCTGCACGACCTGTTCCCCATAGCGGATGTGAGCAAGGTGAATGACGGTGTCCGCTCCTTCGGCACCCCGCCGCAGATCGTCAACGCTCTCCGCCGAGCCCTGGACAATCTCCACGCCGGGATGATCGGGCAGGCGACCGCGATGCGTCGGGTTGTGCAGAAGGCAACGCAGGCGCGCTCCCCGCTCGACGAGTCGCGCGGCCAGGCGACGTCCCGTATGGCTCGTGCCGCCCGTCAGAAAAATCAACTTGCCCTCGATCAGTTCGATGCTCATGGACGGGAGGCGGGATGCTCTTCGAGATATTGCCGCCCCAGGATCACCAGCGCGGCGGCCGCGGCCGGTGAGGCCAAGGGATCGATGGACGAAAAGGTCTCCTTGACGACGACATTGGATTCCTGCGCCGTCCGGCTCACCCCCGGAAAAGCCTGTTCGGCGAAGGGCCGCAAAGGCGGGATCGCCTGCCCGATCCATGCTGGCAGGGGTGAAAGTCCGTAGTTCTTGAGCTGCAAATTGACGACCGGCACGATGAGCGGCAGCATCGCGGCCAACTGCCGTATGCCCGGCCCGGGATTGCTGAAGGAAGCGCCCACGAGGGTTTTCGCCTCAGGCAGTTCCCCGAACGGCGCCTTCAGAACAGGCAGAAGCGACCGCTGCCCAAGAGGCTGTTCGGGATCGGCTTCCACCTGGGCCGCCGTCAGGACATTGCGCGTCTGAAGGTAAGTCTTGAACCAGGAATCGGTCGTGGCGAGCATGAAATAGCCCTCGATCTCTGCCACATAGAGCGGGAAAGGCAGAATTCGCGCGGTGTACGTCTTGTAGTGATAGCCCATGTAGGCTTGCCGGCTCATCTTCGCACGGCCGCTGTCCTCAAGCGCCTTCAGGCTCTCGCTCAGCGCTTTCGGGTTCTCGATCTCACACAGAAATGTCACGGCCGGAATGCCCGAGTCGCTCTCCTCGCCGATCATCGCAACCTCCGTTCCGAAGGCGGACAGCAACGTGTCGAGATGCATGCCGGTGTTGAAATTGACCAGAAACTCCACGTTTCGCACCATATTGCCCACGTTCGGCGCGATCTCGCTCATGGTTGACAGCATCTCCTGCTTGAGGGCCAGGGGACGGCGCATCCGGACCGCTGAAAAGGAGCCAACACCCGTGGGC
>JABMPG010000161.1 GCA_013203855.1 bacterium | reverse complement strand
GGATGAAGGCCTGAAGATGATCGCGGACACGGTGCGCTATTTGAAGAAGAAGCGCCGGGAGGTGATCTATGATGCGGAGCATTTTTTCGATGGTTACAAGGCCAATCCCGAGTATGCGATGAAAACGCTGGAAGCGGCCGTCGATGCCGGAGCGGACTGTCTTGTTCTTTGCGAGACGAATGGCGGAATCATGCCTGACGAGGTGGCTCGCATCACGGGGGAAGTTTGCAGGGCGACGGGGGCGCCGGTGGGTATCCATGCGCACAACGACACGGGGATGGCGGTGGCGAACAGTTTCATGGCCGTGGTGAGCGGGGCGACTCACGTGCAGGGGACGGTTAACGGCTACGGGGAGCGTAGCGGCAATGCTGACCTGATGGTGTTGATCCCGAACCTGATGATCAAATTGAAGAAGAAATGCGTGCCCCAGAAGAGTCTGCGCCGGATCACGGAGTTCAGCCGTACGATCGCCGAGATCGCCAACGCGACGCCTGATCCGCGGCAGCCGTACGTCGGTCGTTGCGCCTTCGCGCACAAGGGCGGGATGCATGTGAGCGCCTTGCAGCGTCATGAGAGCACGTATGAGCATATCTCTCCCGAGGAAGTGGGCAACCAGCGTCGGGTTCTGGTGAGCGAGTTGAGCGGTAAGAGCAATATCCAGTACAAGGCAAAGGAGTTGGGCTTCGAGCTCGACGCGGCCACGAACGAGCAGAAGCGTCTCCTGGATCGTGTCAAGGCGATGGAGGACGAGGGATATTCGTTCGAAGCGGCGGAGGCTTCCTTCGAGGTTCTGGCGTCGCGCCTGAAAGGGAAGTACAAACGGCCGTTCAGCCTGGAGGGCTTTCGGGTGATCGTCGAAAAGCGCGGCCATGACGCGGAGTGTGTGAGTGAGGCGACGGTGAAGGTGAATGTGGGCGGGCGGATGTATCTGATGGCGGGGGAGGGGGACGGCCCTGTCAACGCGCTCGATGTGGCGGTTCGGAAGGCCTTGGGAGATGAGTTTCCGCATGTCAAGGACGTGAGCCTTCTGGACTACAAGGTTCGGGTTCTGGACGGTGAGGAAGGGACGGCGGCAAAGGTGCGCGTTCTCATCGAATCGGGAGATGGCCAGAAGGAGTGGGGGACTGTGGGCGTTTCGGAGAACATTATCGAGGCGTCGTGGCAGGCTCTGATGGACAGCCTTGAGTACAAGATCATGAAGAAGTAGCACGACAGCAGCAGGTTTGTTCCGCGAAGGGCGGTGGGTCCACGACGTGTGCGGTCAGGTGGAAGGGGTGGGATGGAATGGGCGAGCCCACGCGCGATGCAACGATAGACCTGACTCGAGGCCAAGTTGTTCTTGTCCTCGGCCTGGCGGTTGTGGTGATGTTTGCCGACGTTCTTTTCATGCCCCGTCCGCTGCTTCTGTCGGAATTCGGAACTGATCTATCCAGCCAGTTTTTGTTCTGGCGCGAGTTCGGTTTCAGCGAGCTGCGGGAAGGGAACCTGGCTCTCTGGAATCCCTATGTGTTCAGTGGGATGCCCTTTTTCGGGATGATGCAGTCGGCCCTGCTCTATCCGCCGAACTGGTTCTACCTGGTTCTGCCGCTGGTCCATGCGGTCAATTTCGGCATTGCGCTTCACGTTTTCCTGCTGGGACTGTTCACGTTTCTGTGGCTGAACCGGCGGGGAATCCTGACTCTGCCGGCGTTGGCGGGATCTTTTTCGGTCATGTTCTCGGGGTCCTTTTTTCTGCATGTGTACGCCGGTCATCTGACGGCGATGTGCACGATGACGTGGACACCGCTTTTGCTTCTTTCGGTGGACGAACTGTTTCGCGCTCGTTTCGGCCGGGTGGGATTTCGCTGGGGTTTGCTTGGCGTGCTGGCCCTGTCTATGCAGGTTTTTGCCGGCCATCCCCATCACATGTTCTATGGCCTGGTCACGGTTTTTCTCTATACCGTCATCGGCGTCGCCGAGAATCCGCGGCGGTTCTGGGTGATCCCGGCACTTGTTGGGATGTACGTCTTTGCCATTGGGATTGGCTCCGTTCAGTTGCTGGCCGGGTTGGAGATGGGTCGGGAGAGTCTGCGCGAGGGGGGGCTGCCGATTGCGGTGGCGGGGATGCTGTCGTTTCCGCCCGAGAATCTGCTGACAATGATCGCGCCGGCCTTCTTCGGGCTCGGGGGCGATACGGCATACTGGGGTCGCTGGTATTTCTGGGAGGTGTCGCTGTACTTCGGGGTCTCGTCGCTGGCACTGGCGATGATCGGCCTTGTCCGGCGAGGGCGCGTGGAACGCCTGCGGCCGGTACTGATGGCCGCGATTCTCATTGTTCTCGCTCTCGGGCAGTATACGCCGTTGTTCCGCTTCCTCTATCATTGCGTCCCGGGTTTCGATTCGACTCGGGGGAACGCCAAGTTCAATTTCTATGCGACGCTCTTTCTGGCGCTTCTTGCGGCGCGTGGGGCGGATGCTTTGCTTCGGGCCTCGCGTGGCGGAGCCTCGTTTGCCTGGAGGAAGGCGGGGATTGCCGTTCTGGCGGGAGCGGGCGCGATTGCCTTGGCAGCCGTCGTGCTCTGGATCGATGCTTCGGATGGGCAGCCCACGGTTGTCACGGCCCTTTTCGGATTCATCCGAGGAACGGGCGAGACCTATGCTTCTCCGGATGTCTACGCCAGTTCGGAGTTCGCCGCGAAGGCGCAGGCACTCGCGGTGTGGTCGTTGCTTCTGGCGTCGATCCTGGTCGCTGCTCTTGCCTTTGTTCTGTTTGCCGTGAAGAGGAATTATCGCCTGGTCCCTTTGATCGCTGTTTTGGCTATGGTCGAGGTGTTTGTCTTTGCGCGAATCAACCGCCCCACCTTCGACTCGGATCTCGCGCGGTTTGGACAGGTCGAGCGCTATGTGCGGGAGCGTCCCGGCGATTATCGGATTCTCCAGACGGTCAATGAGAACAACACGATGCCGGCGCGCATTCCGAATCTGTGGGGGTACGATCCGGGCGTTTCGCGGCGTTATGCCGAGCTGATGGCCTGGTCTCAGGGGCGGGATCCGGATGAAACGACCGATCGGGTAGAGTTCAGGCGGTTTCCGGCTCTGTATCGAATGTTGCGCGGCCGCTATTTTTTCCCTGTCGTGGATGGGCGCTTCTCTATTGTGGAGAATGAAGACGTGCTGCCGCATCTTCTTTTGGTGAATGATTACCGGGTCGCCTCGAACCGTGATGAGGTTTTCGCGGCCCTCTCTGCTCCGGACTTCGATCCGGGGCGAACCGTCATTCTGGAGGAGGAGCCGGACCCGAAGCCGGGGATCAGCGATTTTCCGGGAACTGTCACGCTGGTGGAGGAGTCGACCGATCGTCTTCTGATTCGAGCCGATCTGGCGACGGCTTCGATTCTTCTCGTGACGGATGCGTACGCGAGGGCTTGGCGCGCCTGGGAGCCCGTTGAGTACGGGCGGGATTTTGAGGTGCTGCCGGGGGACTCTGTTCTGCGGGCCGTTCCTTTGCCGGCGGGCCGGACGGAGTTGGTGATGGATTACTTCTCCGGCCTGATCCAATTGGGGAAAGCCCTTTCCTTTGTTTCGCTGGTTCTGTATATTCTGTTGTTCGGCTTGACGTTTCTGAAGAGGAGACGCCCCAGGCCCGAACCCAGCACTTGACCGGAGGCATTTATGGGCGGAACTTTTCTCGCGACGAATCCCTACAAGGGCACCCGCGATTTCTATCCCGAGGATATGCGTCTGCGCAACTGGTTCTTCTCGAAGATGCGCGATGTGGTGGAGCAGTACGGTTACGAGGAATACGGTGGCCCGATCCTCGAGTCGTTCGATCTTTATGCGGCGAAGAGCGGCCAGGAACTGGTCAATGAGCAGATCTATCACTTCGAGGATAAGGGCAACCGGCGTCTGGCCATCCGGCCGGAGATGACGCCTACGGTCGCCCGTATGGTGGCGTCCCGGATTAACGAGCTGGCTTTCCCTCTTCGTTGGTATTCCATCGCGAATCTGATGCGCTACGAACGTCCGCAGAAGGGGCGTCTGCGCGAACACTGGCAGCTCAACGTCGATGTTTTTGGTGAGGAGGGGATTCATGCCGATTTTGAAATTCTCTCGCTGATCGTTGACCTCATGCAGGCTTTTGGTGCGGACGGGGGCATGTACAACCTTCGTATCAGCAACCGGCGTTTTTTCAACGATGTGATGCGTGAGGTTCTCAAGGCGGCGCCCGAGCAGATCCATGTTATCTCCAAAGCGGTGGACAAGCGCTCGAAGATCTCGGAGGAGGAATACCGGAACTGGCTGGCCGATTCGGGGATTTCTCCGGAGCAGGTTGCCCAACTCGACAAGGTGTTCGCTTCTTCCTTTGAGGAACTTTGCGCCTGCCTTCCCGCCGATTCACGGGGCGTGGCGGAACTTCAGGGACTGTTCAGCCTGCTGGAGGAGACCGGGTTCAATTCTTTCTGCGAGTTCGATTTTTCCGTCCTTCGGGGTTTTGATTATTATACTGGAACGGTGTTCGAGGTATTCGACACGTCGCCGGAGAATCGTCGGTCGCTTTTTGGCGGGGGGCGCTATGACGACTTGATCGGCCTTTTCAGCAAGCAGGCCGTTTCCGGCATCGGTTTCGGGTTCGGGGATGTCACCTTTCAGGATTTCCTTCAGATCCACAATCTCATTCCGGCCGACCTCGCCGCGACGGGTGAGGTCATGATCGCCACTTTCGAGGACACGCCCTACCGGGAGTACGCTCGTCTTTCGTCAGAATTGCGGTCCGCTGGCATTGCAAATAACATTTATCTCGATGTATCAGCGAAGATGAAGAAGCAACTGACCTATGCCGAGAGGAAGGGGTTTCCTGTGGTTGTGTTTCTGGGGCGACAGGAGATTGAGGATGGCGCTGTCGTGATCAAGCACATGGCTCGTCGCGAACAGGAGACGGTGTCTCGCGGCGAGTATCTCGAAAAGTTGAGAGGGTGGCTGAAGAGTTAGCCGGGAGGTTTGTGTGATGGAAATTCGTCTTATCGAGAAGACCGACCTGCCCGAGGTCGTGACGATCCTGATGGCGGTGTATAACGGCGAGGCTTTCGGGGAGGGCTGGACGGAGGAAACCGCGGGCCTGCGCATTCGCGACCTGTATGAGACGCCCGGTTTTCTGGGTCTCGTCTATGAAGCCGAGGGCCAGGTTCAGGGGTTTGTGCTGGGCCACGTCGAACGGGGGCCGAGGGATAGGCGCTTCTTCATCCGGGAGATGTGCGTTCGTCCCGATCGTCAGCGTCAGGGCATCGGCACGAACCTGGTGCGGGCTCTGCTGGAGGATCTCGTCAAGCACGATATTTCAGCGCTGTATATCTATAGCGCCACGGGTGCGGTCGAGAACGATTTTTTGCGCGGGTGCGGGTTCTTCGGGAATGATCGGGTTGTGCAGATGATTCAGAGGTTGTAGGTTCGGCTAACACGAACGGGAAAAAGAAAGCAGACCCGAGAGGGTCTGCATGGTCCATTCAGCGGATCCGTAGAGGAGTGGGGAGGCAGGATTTCCCGGCGGGCTTTTATCTGACCTGGACCTTGATCTCTCTTGGCTTGGTCCTTTCGGCCTTGGGGAGATGAACGGTCAGGACGCCGTTTTTCATCTCGGCTTCGATCTTTTCCTGATTCACCGTTTCGTCCAGTTGGAACTGGCGGTAGAAATCGAGGAGTTGGAACTCGTCGTGGATTTCTTCTCCGGGCACGCCGTGACGCGCTTTGCCCTGGATGGTCAGGACATTGTTGTTCACGCGGATGGTGACATTGTTCTTGCCGACTCCGGGCAGGTCCGCTACGACGTTGAGGCTGCCCTTGTTCTCGTATATGTCAACAGGCGGCACCAAGTAGCGGGATTCTTCGCGGGTGGCGGGCGTTTGCTGTTTCTCTTCCACCTTGGTGGGAATGGTTGTCTCAGCCATGGCTATGCTCCTTTGCTTCGGGTTCTTGTGAGGCAGGCGGCTCAACCTACCTTGACGCTGATTTGTTTGGGTCTGGCTTCTTCGGCCTTCGGCAGTTTCACTGTCAGGAGGCCGTTCTCGTATCTCGCCTCCACCTTATCCGGCTGAATGGCGATGGGCAGTGCGACCGTGCGGACGAAGCTGCCTACGGCGCGTTCGTTGCGGTGGTACTCTTCGGGTTTGACCTTGTCGCCGAGGTCGCGCTTTTCTCCGGCGATGGAGATCTGATCGCCCACGATGTTGACCTTGAGCGAGTCGGGGTCCACGCCTGGGGCAAGCGCCTCGATGTGCAGGGCGTCGGCGTCTTCGTGCATGTTCAGCAGCGGATAGGCCCGCGCGGCACGCCCCGGAAGGAAAGATGTTCTGGCGAACGGCCAAGTCCAGCGGGGTGCTCCGAGCCGGCCGAAGGTACGATGGAAGTCTCGGTATATGTCCTCCATCTCCTGCAAAGGATCCCAATTCCATGTGTTTCTCATTTGTCCAAGCCTCCTTTCGCTGGTTCTTTGCGTGTGACCGGATTTCTTACCGGTCTTCTTTTCTGTCTATAGCAGATGCAAAGCCTGTGCCAGCGCCGTAATCGGCGGGCATCGGGGATACGGGGCCGCGTGCGTTGAAGAGTCCGCCTAGCAGAACAGCGGTAAGTGGACTGATATCAATGGCGTGATGGGCAGCCCGACATGCGCACTGTCTTCTGTGCGGTCCTCAAGGGGATGGGGAAAGACGGCGCGGGTTGTGTCTTTGGGACACGGTTTTGAGATGGGTGGGTCAATTCGAAACGATGGAGATCTCTCGTGAGGAGGATGACCGTCGAGTGCACCGAGTGTGCTCTGTGCTGCCCGTGAATTACAGAACCGAAGCGTCTCGGTTCTGTTTGAGGGCTAGGTTGGCGAGTTCGTCGGCACGTTTGTTTTGTTCGCGGGGGATGTGGGTGATCTGGAACCGGGGGAGACGGAGACGAAGGGCTTGGGCTTCCGATACGAGTGGTTGAAGACCGGGGTTCTTTATCTTCCACTTGCCGTTGACCTGATTGACCAGGAGGGCGCTGTCGGAGAAACAGTAAGCCTCGGGCGTGCCGTTCTCGACGAGGATTTTCAGGGCCTGGATCAGGGCGGCGTATTCGGCGACGTTGTTCGTGGCCAGGCCGATGCACCCGTTGGCTTCGCAGAGTATCCCGCCGTTCAAGTCGGAAAAGACGATTCCGTAGGACGCGGGGCCTGGATTTCCTTTGGAGGCGCCGTCGATGTTGACTTTGACTTTCCCGGCATTCTGGAGGGGGGCGAAATCGTTTTGAATGGTGGCGGTTTTGGACGTTTCCGGGGCGGCCTGAGCAGGTTTGGTCCATGTCTCAAGTGTGTCGAGCAAGGAGGCGATTTCGGCCAGGAGCCGCTGGAGGTCCGCGGGTTGGACGTCGGGAAAGGTCTGGCTGAGCATGTTGACGACTGCCTTATGGTTGGCGAGGGCCCGGCAGATTTGCTGGGCTCGTTCTCTGGATATTCGGGACAGAAGGTGGCGAACCTGCGTCTTGATATCGGCTGCTGTGGGTTTTGGGGCGGTTGTGGACAAGAGGGGCTCCTTGTGTGGTGTGTTTATTTCAGTAATTTGAGGGTGTCCGTCGTTTTTTGCGAGGGCTTCTGTTCATTTCTTCGTTGCGGTGGGTTTTGTTATCGAACCGGTACGCGGTTTCCTGGTGTTGGGCACTTGACCATATTTTCGCGAACGGCTACGGGGTTCCTGGGGCGAGCCTGTGGCTTGTTTGTCGAGCCTCCGTGCTTATTCCTGGGCAACCTGTGGCTTGGCTTTGGTGCCTTCGAAAGGCTCAAGGTGCAGGAGCGCCTGCTTGCACGGACGGTGTGGCGCTTCTTCCCGCCCGTTGGCATTTTAGGGAAATGGCTTGAAGAAAGGCAAGAGCCAACCCTATATTGTCTTCCTGCTATGCAGGGGAGCGCCTGTCGCTCCATGAATCTGGTTGAAGAGGCTTGGCTTGAACTACTTTGTGGTCCTCAAACTTCTGGGCTTGCTCGTCATCACGGTGGCGGCGTCCATGACGCCCTCGCTTCTTTGGTCGTTGTACTACCGCGATGGCGCGCAGCTGGCGATTCTTCTGGCCATGGTCGTTTCGGGCGTGGCGGGCAGTATCATGTTTGTGGTGGGACGATCGCGACCGCAGGATCTGTTTCGGCGGGAAGCGACGACCGTGGTGGGGGTGGGCTGGCTTCTCTCGGCGCTGGTGGGCGCTCTTCCGTTCTACTTTGCCGGGGCTTTTCCCTCGCTCGTGGATTGCTATTTCGAGGCTATGTCGGGGTTTACCACGACGGGGGCTTCGGTTCTGATCGACTTTGATTCCATGGCTCAGGGCCTGCACTTCTGGCGGTGCTTTACTCACTGGCTGGGCGGAATGGGGATCATCGTTCTTTTCGTCGCGATTCTTCCTTTTCTCGGCGCGGGCGGGCGTGCGCTGATGAAGTCTGAAGTGCCTGGCCCGGTGACGGAGAGTCTGACGCCGCGGGTCAAGGATACAGCGGCGGTTCTATGGAAGTTGTATTGTATTCTGACGGTTGCTCAGACTTTTTTCCTTATGTTGTGCGGGATGAGTTTTTTCGACGCTCTCTGCCATACGTTCGCCACGCTGGCTACCGGCGGCTTTTCGACTCATGCGCGGAGCATCGCCGGTTATGAGAGCCTGCCGATCGAGATCGTCACCATTGTCTTCATGATCGCGGCGGGAACCAACTTTTCGCTGTACTATACGATGCTTCGAGGGAATCGCCGGGCTCTGTTCGTGGACCGGGAGTGGCGGACCTATGTGTACATTCTGGCTGGATCGACTGTGTTTGTCGCGTTTCTGCTCTGGTGGAGGTCGCCGATCTACGAGAGCCCTTTTCGGGCTCTTCGGGATTCCGCTTTTCAGGTTGTGGCTCTGATGACGACTACGGGGTTTGCGACGGCGAATTTCGATCTGTGGCCGGGGACGGTGAAGGTTCTGCTTGTGTTGCTGATGTTCGTTGGGGGTTGCGCGGGTTCGACGGGCGGGGGGATCAAGGTGATGCGGTGGATCATCCTTGCCAAGGCCGGCTGGGGGCAGCTCGAGCGTGTCTACAGCCCGCGAACGGTTCGTAAAGTTCGACTGGGGGGGGAAGTTCTGGATGACGAGTTGAAGGCTTCGATCCTGACTTTCTTTTTTCTGTGGATGGTGATCTTCGCGATGGGGACGCTGATGGTCACGTTCCTGGAGGGTCAGAGTCTTCTGGGCGATGACAAGCATCTGGTAACGGCGGCGACGGCGGTCGTGGCGACTTTGAACAACATTGGTCCGGGGTTGGGACTGGTGGGCGCGGTGGAGAATTATGCCTTTTTCAATCCGGCCACGAAGCTGCTTCTGACGTTTCTGATGGTCCTGGGACGACTGGAGTTGTACGCGATTCTGGTTCTGTTCGCGCCTCGGTTCTGGAGGTCGAGATAGCATGTGCCTGAAGGGGAAGTGGAAGAAGGATCCGGAGGTCGGTCTTTACTTCTGTCCGAAGTGCGGGGCGGTTTCAGGGAAGAAGAGCGACCTTTGCGAGACGAAAAAGATCAAGGAGAAGGATCTCGCGGAGAT
>JABMPG010000160.1 GCA_013203855.1 bacterium | reverse complement strand
GATCAGATACTCCCCATTCTCGCGTCCGTAAACCACCATGTTATGGGCGTTGAAATGAAACCGGTACGCCTCGGGAAAAAACGGCAGCCAGTACACGCCCACCTGAACCCCAACAGGCTGACCCAGGTCCAAGGCCCGGTCCAGGGCATCCATCGCCTTCTCTCGATCCCGGAACTTCTCCACCCGCATCCGCACACCCAGCAGGTGCGCCGTCTGCTTGAAAATCGAACCCGGCAGATACCGGAACGAAGTCAGTGGCGCGTCATACAGCCGGATAAAAGGCATATACGAAAAAAATAACCCCGACCCGATCCCGAAAGCCAAAGGCTCATCAATCCCGACCCCATGATGGGACAGCAAATTGGCCGTCACGCCGCTCTCACAGTGAGCGCTCTGTCTGTGTTGAAAATCGATCGTCAAAGTGCCGCCTGTCTTCATAGTGATATCCGGAAAGCCTGCGGAAATGAGTTCCGCTCCGTTTTCATCTGCTAATCGCCGCAGCGAATCCTGGCACTTGGCGACCCTTGCGCATTGTATCCCCGACGGGGATAATAGATGGTCTGTCACTGATTCGTTTTGGGTTTCCTGTGGGGATGGCAGACCATCTCCTGATTCCGCTAGTCCGCAGAGGATCTTCTCCCTTGTTTACGCCTTTGGATGGCTCGGTTGTGGCCCCTCCGGCACCCGCCGCAGATCTTCCACTTGGATTTCAAAAACCCGCGCATACCGTTCCAGTACCGATTCTCCCAACCGGCTGAAAGGTTTCGGTTTCAAATGCCGTCGTGTCCGCCACGCTGAAAATCCCGCATACGCCGCCAGGTCCCGCGCCGACATCTGGTGTTTCACCATATGATACGCGAGCGGACTCCGACGCCCCGCCACGACCTCACGGCGAATTGCTTCCACCTCCTCGCCGATCTGCTCCCAGGCCAGCCGGTTCACCACATCCTTCGCCTTCCACCCCGCGCTTTGAACCGTCCCGTACCGTCCCTCTTCGTCTACGGCATAGGCCAACTCATGCCACTCGTCCAGCAACCCGGCATCCTGGGGGACATCACTCTTGCGCATGCCTTCTCCCCGTTTTCTCCCCTGAAAATCGCACAACCTGTGCAGGCTGCTTTCCCTCCGCCTCAGACCGCCGTCAACATCGCGTATCCCACCGCGAACCGGCCGCTCTCGGGAATGAAGCAAAGCAACCTTTGACCTTTTTCGATACGCCCCGAATGGAAAAGTTCGTCCAGGATGATATAGATCGACGCCGCGCCGGTGTTTCCCTTCGTCTCCAAGTTCGTGAACCACTTCTCGAAAGGAACCTCGAACCCGATGCCAGCCATCCCGTCATAGAGCCTTTGCCGAAAATACGCCGACGAATAATGGGGCAGGAACCAGTCCACTTCCTCTGGCCGAAGCCCCCGCTTCTCCACGATTCGCTTGAGAACCCGATCCGCGCTCGTGCGGATGATCTCCTCGTTCAGAAGCCGCACGTCCTGTTGGATGGCGAAAGCTCCCGCCGCACGGGCCGCCTCCGGCGACTCGAAATCTCGCCAACCCCTCACCACCCCCGCCTCGTCCTTCACCGCCGCCGCATACATGCACGTCTCGAGTTCGTGAGCGAAAGACAACTGGTCAATCCAGTCCACCCGCAGCGAAAGCCCCTCCGCCCGCGGCTTCGGCTCCAGATAAACCGCGCCAGCCCCGTCTGAAAGCATCCACCTCAGAAATTCCGCTCGAAATCCTTCCGCCGGGTCCTGGGCAGGATCTCCCGGAGCGGCGTGCGCGTGCGAGAAAAAACCTGCCCGGAGAAAGGTTGAAGCCAGTTCCGAGCCCGCCGCGACCGCGTTCGGCACGTCTCCGGACGCCACAGCCAGCCAGGCATATTTCAGCGCCGTCAGGCCGGAAAGACAGACCCCCGCCAGACTCGCCACCTCGCAGGGACCGCCTCCCAACTCGCCATGGACCATCGACGCGTGCCCCGGCATGATCTGGTCCGCCGAAGCCGTGCCGCAAGACAGCAGGGCGATCTCCGACAGATTGAAACTCGCCCGGGGATGCAGCATCCGAACCGCTTCCGCCGTGATCTGAGCGTTGCTGTGGGTGGGGCGTCCGGTGGCGGGGTCGAGCGCGTAATAGCGTTGCCGAATCCCGTTGTTGCGCAAGATTACCCGGCGCACCTTGCCGGACAAGGCGTTCACGCGGCCCAGCACGGACTCCATGGAACCATTTTCTACCGGCTCGTTGGGTAGAAAAGCAGCAGTATCCTGTATGTAAACAGCCATCTCTATGGTCAAATCCGGGGGTGGGCGTGGAATTCGCGAACCAGGTCCGCGTAGTGCCGATAGAACACCTCCTCGGGCAGACGAGTCGGCGTTACGGCGTTTGTTAAGGTATAATAGTCCAAGTCCCGAATGACAATCCTATTCCGCATCGCCTCGAAAAGAGCCGTCCCCGGCAGGGGAGTGAGAACCGACAAGATCGGCAGATCGATCCCTGTTTCCCGCACGAACCTCCCCAGCGCCTCGAAGTCCGATTCCTCGTAGTCCGGCGAGACGATGAAATCGCCTACGATCGTTACCCCGATCTCATGCAGAACATCGATTGCCCGCCGATACATCTTCGTGGACTGCCCCTTTCCCCAGGCCCGAAGGCGCTCATCGGCCACCTCTTCGAAACCGATCACCACCGCCCGCAAGCCCGCCTCGCGCCACTCCCGCATCAGATCCGGCGCTTTCACCACCGTATCGGCCCGCACGTCCGCCAGGTAATGCTTCTCAATCCGCGATGCCCGCACCGCGCTGACCAGTTCCCTGGCCCGATGCAGATCCCCGAACGTGTTCGCATCCACCAGGCGGATCACTGGCACACCTTCGAGAAGCCCGATATCCCGCACCACCGCCTTCGGATTGCGCGTGATATAGCGCCCGTCCGTCAGCGCCGGCACGCAACAGAACACGCACCGATGAGGACATCCCCACGCCGTCGCGACAAACCCCATCCGCAGCCCCAGCGGAGCAAGAATATACGATCCCCGATGCCGCGCCACGAGGTCGTAACGTGGCGGCAGATCCGGCCGAGATGGAGCCCCCGCCTCCTTTTTCGCGAAGACCAGAGGCCCGGAGTCTTCCCGAACCCTCGCCACCCCCGGAACGGCCTCCTGAGGACTCCCCCCGTCGATCCCCTCGACCAGCCCCACCAAGGCCGCCTCGCCCAGACCCTTCACTATGTAGTCGATGCCAGGTCGATTGAAAGACTCCGGATCGTTGCTGGCGTGGATGCCGCCTACCACGACCGGAATATCCCCCCGCTTTTTCACCTCCCCGGCCAGCCGCAGAACCGAATTCGTCTCGCACGTCATGGCCGTAAACGCCACCAGATCCGGCCCGAAATCCTCAAACCCGCGCTCCCAGCCCTCCGGCTCGGCCTTCAGGTCTAGAATCCCCACCTCATGCCCCCCCAGATGCGCTGCCAGAACCTCCAGCCCCAGGGGCTCCCCCACAAAAATCCGCCGCATCGAGTCGATGCCGTATTTCTCCTCCGGAATACTCCGGCCGCTGTTCGGGGGGTTGACAAGTAGAACTTTCATGGCATTCTTTTAGCCGGAAGGCAGGAGATTCACAATTGAAGTTCGAAGTTCAGATTTCAGAGTTTCGCTGTTTTGGGAGTGCGCAAGCCGTGCCCCGATCTTTTCTGAGGGGTGCCATGCTTCCATTCTCCTCCGACAAGCGACTTTCTGAAATCTTCTCCCCCTGGCTTCTGGCTGCTTTGTCTCACGATTTTGCTTGAGTATTGCGTGATTATGTTCTATTCATGTTCGCCTGTTGCAGGTTTCAGGCCTTTGAGAGGCCCCCGAGGCCTTGATCCAGCGAAAGAGTCTACCACATGACCATCCCCATACAGATGCCAAAATTGCCTGGCGGTGCCGATCATGGAACCGTACGCCGGTGGTTCAAAGCCCAGGGCGAGCGAGTCTCCCAGGGAGACCTCCTGGTCCTGATCGACACTGAAAAAGCCCAGGTGGAGTTGGAATCGGCCAGCGCCGGACGTCTTGAAAAGATCCTCGCCGAAGTCGGCCACACCCTCCGGCCCGGCAGCGATCTGGCCATCCTGACCGAAGGCGAAGCGCCCATTCCCCAACAGGAGAAACCGACCATGGTGAAGAAAGACTCGAAAAAAAGAGACGAAACGCCCACCTCTCTCGCCACGGGCGATGTCCAGGCCATCCTCATGCCCAAGGCCGGCAACGATATGGAAGAGGGCACCCTCCTCAGTTGGAAGGTCAAGGAGGGCGACTCGGTCAAGCCCGGCGACGTCCTCTTCGAGATCGAGACCGACAAGGCCACTCTCGAGATCGAGTCCGAATACCAAGGCACGATCCGCCGCATCGTCGTCCAGGAAGAGGAGATGGTTCCCATTCACACCCCCCTCGCCTATATCGCCGATTCCGACGCCGCACTCGATGCCTGGCTGGCCCAACAGGGAAGCGCCCCGGCCGAAGCTAAGGCCGAGGAAGCCAAGCCCGAAGCGAAAGCCCCCGTCGCCGCTGCCGCAG
>JABMPG010000017.1 GCA_013203855.1 bacterium | reverse complement strand
TTACGCAATCTATCCAGCAACAGCTGCATAGCCTCAACTGTATCAAGATCGCTGAGTACTTTACGCATGAGCCAGACTTTTTTGAGTTCACTGTCGGGAACAAGAAGCTCTTCTTTACGGGTATTTGAGCGTTTTATGTCAATTGCAGGGTAGATCCTGCGCTGGAACAGATTTCTGTCCAACTGTATTTCCATGTTACCCGTGCCTTTAAACTCTTCAAATATAACCTCATCCATACGGCTGCCCGTGTCTACGAGCGCGGTGGCGATGATGGTAAGGCTGCCGCCTTCTTCGATGTTACGGGCCGCTCCGAAGAAGCGCTTGGGCTTGTGGAGGGCGTTGGAGTCGATACCGCCTGAGAGAACCTTGCCCGAGGGGGGCGCGATGGTGTTGTAGGCTCGCGCGAGTCGGGTGATGGAATCGAGGAGGATGACGACGTCGTGGCCATATTCCACAAGGCGTTTGGCCTTTTCGATGACCATCTCCGAGACCTGGACGTGGCGGTCCGGGGGCTCGTCGAAGGTGGAGGATATGACTTCGGCGTTCACGGACCGTTCCATGTCGGTCACTTCCTCGGGTCGCTCGTCGATGAGCAGGACAATGAGGGTGACTTCGGGGTGGTTGGTTGAGATGGCGTTGGCGATATCCTGCAGGATGACGGTTTTACCGGTTCGGGGCTGTGCGACGATGAGTCCGCGCTGTCCGAGTCCGATGGGTGTCATGAGGTCCATGACGCGAGTGGTGAGTTTGGAACCCGTTGTTTCGAGTGTGACCTTTCGCTCGGAGTAGAGGGGGGTCAGGTTGTCGAAGAGTATTTTGTTTGCAGCCTCTTCGGGAGGTTCGTTGTTAATAGCCTGGACCTTGAGGAGGGCGAAGTAACGTTCGCCTTCCTTTGGGGGACGGATCTGTCCGGAGACATGGTCACCCTTTCGCAGGTTGAAGCGTCGGATCTGCGAGGGCGAGACGTAGATGTCGTCGGGGCCGGGCAGGTAGTTATAGTTGGGCGATCTGAGGAACCCGAATCCGTCGGGCAGTATTTCGAGGATGCCGGCGCCGAAGAGGTTGCCTTGTTTTTCGGCGCTGGACTGGAGAATCGCGAAAATGAGTTCCTGTTTTCGCAGGCCGGCATATCCCTCGATGGCGAGTTCCTTGGCCATGGCGTTGAGTTGGGAAATGGTCGATTGTTTGAGTTTGACCAAGTCCTGGATTGCGTCGATCTTCTTCTCGCCATCTTCGGCCTGCTCGGCATCCTGCAGCTCGGTCTCCTGTTCTTCGGTCGCGACGGCCGATTCAATCATGTCGGGGGCATCTGACCGGGCTTTCGGGGGCCGACTTTTTTTGCGTCGGGTTTGCTGAGCGGAGTCTCCTCCACTCTTTCGGTTTTTCTCTTCCACAAGACTCCTCCTTTTGGTCACCTCTGGAAAGGTATCATTCTGAATGCTGGGATATGGCAGGCGCCCACTCCTGGCAAAGGCACATGACTGACTGTCGGGTCTGTTGAGGATCGCCCGAATTATCGATGACTGCGTCGGCTCGGGCGAGTTTTTCTCGCTGCGGCCATTGGGCGGCGATTCGCTGCACGATCTGTTTTTCGGTGAGGCCGTCGCGCCGCCGGACGCGTCGGAATCTTTCTCTTTCATTGATGGTCACGACGACGATCCGGTCGACCTGGTCGGCCATTCCGGCCTCAAAGAGAAGCGGGATGTTGAGGACAATGAGGCCCGGGGTTTGCCGGGTCTGGTCCGGGTCGCGCAGGATTGAGACGAGGCGGTTCATCTCTCGGATGACGTGGGGGTGAACGATCGCGTTAAGTATCCTCCGTTTCTGGGGGGAGGGGAATACGAGGTCCGCCATTTGCTTGCGGTCCAATTCTCCCTCGGGGGTGATGAATTGTTCGCCGAACTGGCGACGGATCTCTTCGAGCGCCGGGCAGCCAGCCAGAACGACCTGCCGAGCGATAAGGTCGGCGTCGAGTGTGGCGGCCCCGCACTCCTCGAAAAACCGGGCGACCGCGCTTTTGCCGCTGCCGTAGGTGCCGGTGAGGCCGATCAGCATTGAGCCCATGTCCTTCCGACTTTGATGTCGACCTGGAGGGGAACGTCGAGTGGCATGGCGCTCACCATGCATTTTTCGACGAGGGGCCGAACGATGTTGATTTCGCTCTCGGGAAGTGAGAGGACGAGTTCGTCGTGGACCTGGAGGACCATTCGAGCCTCCAGGTCGGAGTTCTGGATTTCGGTGTCGAGAACGATCATGGCGATTTTGATCATGTCGGCCGCGGCGCCCTGGACGGGTGTGTTGATGGCCATTCTTTCGGCGTTTGACCGGGCGTTAAAGTTGCGGGTGTTCAGGTTGGGGATGATCCTGCGTCGTCCGCTGAGGGTGCTGACCATTCCGGTTTCGCGTGCCTGCTCAAGGGTCTGATCCATCCATTGTTTGACTCCAGGGTAGACCTGGAAGTATTCCTCGATGAATTTTTTGGCCTGCGCGTGGGAGATGCCCAGTTCGCGGCTGAGCCGGTGGGCGCCCATGCCGTAGAGGATGCCAAAGTTGATGACTTTGGCCTGGGCGCGCATGTCCCCGGTGACCATTTCGAGAGGCATGTCAAAAATCCGCGCGGCTGTTTCAGCGTGAATATCCTTATTATGGACGAAGGCGTCCTGTAACGCAACGTCTTTGGACAGGTGCGCGAGAACCCGTAGTTCTACCTGCGAATAGTCAGCGGCAAGAAATAGGTCGTGGGGGGGATTGGGGAGGAATGCCTTTCGGATGTCACGGCCGAGAGGGGATCGGATGGGAATGTTCTGGAGATTGGGGTTACTGCTGCTCAGGCGTCCGGTGGCGGCGATGAACTGGTTGAAAGAAGTATGGACGCGGCCAGTTTCGGGATGGACCATGCCGGGGAGGGCCTCGACATAGGTGGAGAGCATTTTGTCGAGGTGGCGGTATTCGAGGATCATGCCGGGAAGGGGGTGGTCGTTGACGAGTTCTTCGAGCACTTCGCTTCCAGTGGAGAGTCCGGTTTTTGTTTTTCGACCGGTTTTGAGGCCGATCTTGTTGAAGAGGATTTCAGCCACCTGTTTGGTGGAGCCGATGTTGAAGGAGCAGCGGGCGGTTTGGTAGATACGGGTGGCGACTTCTTCGAGTTTGCGCCGGAAGTCTTTCCTGAGGTCATCGAGGATGGCAGTGTCGATGGTGACGCCC
>JABMPG010000159.1 GCA_013203855.1 bacterium | reverse complement strand
TTGCTATCCACCGAGCCGATAGCCACGTCCAGTGAGTTCACTTGGGGAGTCGTCAGGACCGGGGCGGCTGGCATACAGGCGAGCGTAAAGCGACTGATGTTGGGCGTCTTGGCACTCACACCGGTCGCCAGCCGCGCCCGCGCCTGAAAGGCGTACTGGGTGTTCGTGCTCAGGCCGGTGTGGGCCCACGCCTGAACGTCCGC
This sequence comes from bacterium, assembly GCA_013203855.1. Taxonomy (GTDB): domain Bacteria; phylum Sumerlaeota; class Sumerlaeia; order UBA8349; family UBA8349; genus JABMPG01. The sequence continues at coordinate 4,456 of JABMPG010000159.1, read as the reverse complement.
GGAAGTCAGCGTAACGCTCGTGACAGGCGCCGTAGCGCCGGGACCGGCGAAAACCTCGTAGCCGATCTCGTTGGAAGCATTGTCTTGCCAGGTCCAGTAAATCGAGGTCAGCGTGATTGCCGTTGCCCCGGGATTCGTCGGACTGCCCGGAAGTGGCACCAAGGCGAGGTCGACCCGCTGGCTGCCGGCCATCGCGGGAACAAAGGCCGAAGCGGAGAGACCGCCGCCCTGCGCTTGAGCATGGACAACGATGAAACCATCGGGAAGGGCCGAGATGTCGAGGGAGTAAGAGCCATCACCGGCGCTCTGCGTGTTGCCGACGCTCGCACCGTCCGCGATGACAAGGGCGTCGGCGACGGCTTGTCCGGTTCCGGCGTCCGTGACAAAGCCGTAAATGGTCGCCACCACCGGCACAGGCGCCTTCCGAACCAGCAGAATCTCGTCGGATAACGTCGCGCCCGTCGTGTAGAGACGCGCCGCGCTCCCATAGTCGGCGTGGGTTACCGTCAGGCCGTACGCCGTCTTCGGCAAGGCCGACACGCTCAACGTGGCCCATCCGCCCGGGCCGGTCGCGGCCTGGGCTTGCGTTTCTGCGGTCAGAGTCGCGAGGGCGCCCGCCACCGGCAATCCCGTCGAGGCATCCAGCGCATGGGCATAGAATGTCATCGTGATCGGCGAGGGAGGAACCACGGCCCCAGTCCATTGAAAGAAGATCGGCGTCCAGTCCTCCGCCGTCCCGTCGGTCTCCACCCGCTGCACCTTGAAGAAGTAGAGCGTTTCCGACGTCAGCGAGTTCACCGTGTACTGTGTGTCGGCGATCAGGGCCGGATTCGAGCGCTCGAAGTGGTCCAGGTCGACCTGGGACATCTGCAGGACATAGCGGTCGGTGGGCGTCGGCCCCCCGGGAGGCGGATCCCAGGTGCAGTTCATGCTGTTCGTGCCAATCGCCGTGGCCAGTCCGTTGTTCGCGACGTGGGGGTCGCGGGTGTTGATGTAGAAGCGGTGGCTCGTGTCGTCGGGGATCGGAAAGCCGTCGGCTGCCATGGCCCCGCTCATTCGGATCGTGTGAATGCCGTCGCCGGTGTTCGTGCCGACGGTGTAGGTCCCTTGCCAGGTCGTGGGGCTGACCCAGCCCGGATCAGACTCGACGATGCGGAGCTGATAGGGGTCTTCCGGGCCGAAGGTGACCGACGGGTCGATCACGGTGTTCATGCTGGCGGTGTAGGTGATCGTGAACGTGGTCGGGCCGATGCTGGTGACGCTGCTCAGGTCGGGCCTGACGCACCAGGCCCAGGGCGGACCACCCGCGCGCGGCGCCTCGGGGATCGTGGAACTGGCGAAGGGCCATACATCCAGGGCCCACGCCCCGGAGCCATCCAGCGTGTCGTTCACGAATGTGAGATTCGCGTTTTCCGGCTTCGTGGTCAGTTCGTCCGTGGCGGTCGCGCCCCAGTAGTTTCCCGTGAAGTCGCGCGCACCACCGCCCGAAGCAAGCGTGTCCACTGCGGCGAACCCCGCGTTGGCCACGATATTGCTCAGGTTGATGGAAGCGAGATTGACAAGGCCCGCGCCCTCGTTGCTGGAAACCAGCGAGTTGTTGACCGTCGCCGTTCCGTCCGTCCCGGCGATGCCATCCCCGGCGTTTCGCGAAACGGTGCAGTGCGAGAGACGCTCGGGCGATAGAGCGCCGCCGCCCTGGTTGCTTTCGAGGGTCGTGTCGAAGAGCGTGCCGCCGACCGCGCCCGGCCCCGCGTTGTCCGAGACACTGGAATTCGTGACCTGCGTCGCGCCCCCAATCCCCGCGCCGTCGTTGCCCGAGATCGTGCAATCCTCGATGAGCGCGACATTCAACACGCCGGTGGAAGTGTTGTCGCGCACTTCGCAGCGTGTGACCTGCGCGCCGCCCTGGATGCCCGGTCCGCCGTTACCGATCACGCGGCTGCCGGTCGCCGAGCCCAGGATCCCGCCTGATCCATTGTTCTGCGCGTCGCAGTCCGTTGCGTCGCCGACAATGCCCCAAGCGCCGTTGCTTCGGGCCATGCTGTTGAGAACAGTGGAGGCGCGTATGCCCTCGCTCGTGTTGCTGTCCGCGATCAGATTCTCCGCCGCGTCGGTCAGATCGAAGCCGTGACCCCGGTTCGAGTCGCTCCGGCTGTCCGTCGCCGAGGCCGCTATCAAACCCGTGTCGCGGTTGCGCTCGGCCAGGACATCCCGCAGCGTGGCGTCCGGCGCCACGATTCCAGGTCCCCAACAGGCCGTGGCGGTAGTCGAGGCAACCGAAGAGAGAACGCCGCCCGAAGCGTCAAGCCCCGCCCCGTAATGTTGGAAGAACCGGCAGTTCTCGATCTCTCCGCCCGCCGCCGAGCCGTCCAGATTCACGCCCGACCCATTCTCGAACGAAACATACTGAAAGTCCGCCGTCGCGCCGCTCTCGATCTCGAACACGCCCCAGACGCTTTCGGGAAAGTCCGTGTCCCACTCCACCTCATCCGGCCCGATCTCGCACTTCGCGCCGAACCGCGGCTGGCCGTCGCCGTCAAAACGAGAGACCATCGCGCCGTACGTCGCGTCGTCAGGTCCCACACCCAGCCCCTCCATCGGGGAATCAGGCTGCAGGTGGTAATCGCGAATCTGCCAGTTGGCTGGGGGCGTGAAGGTTACGGCCCCGCGCTTTGTGGCATCCCCCGCTACCACCAACGTGTTGGTGGTGTAAGCCAGGATCGGCGCGTAGGCGCATTTGGTTGGCGCGGGGAGAGTATCGCCAACCTGAACGATCCATCCGGTCAGGTCACGTCCACTCAGCCCCATTCCGTTAACGCTCAGCACCGTCTGGCTAAGCGCGGAGTCGAAGGCAAGCGCCGAAACCGTACCCGAGGCAATCACCCCGGTGAACTGGGGGTCAAGATCGACGTTGTTCGATCCCGATCCCGCCCAGCCACTCTCAATGTTACAGTAGGACGCAATTGAGGTCCCCGCTCCCCCTCCATCATAGACCTGTGCACTTGGGCCAAGATTCCCGCGGACAATGCTGTCCAGCATAGAGAAGGAATCGGCGACGAAAACACCACCACCCCACCTGTCGGTGGAATTCTCGAAAACGAGATTGCCGCAGATCGTGGGAGAAGCGCTGCTCCAGCAGCAGATTCCACCACCGTCGAGAGTAACCGAGTTCCCGAGAATGGTATTGTCGGAGACCCTGGGGGACGTTGACCAAATCCAAACGCCCCCTCCCATTTCTGCTGTGTTTCCTGAAATGGCATTGCGGGATATTGTGGGAGAACCATTGTCGTAGCAATAGACATAGATCCCACCGCCATCCTCGGTTGCCGAATTCCCGCAGATTGCATTGGAAGATATCGTGGGTGATGCGCTCTGATAGCATGCAATCCCGCCACCGTTCGCTGCCTGATTTCCAGCAATAAGGTTGTTGGAGATGTTGGGGAACCCCAAAACACAGTAGATTCCGCCACCTTCACCACCAGCCGAGTTCCCGAGGAAGATGTTGTTGGAGATCGCGGAGGAACCGTAAGTGGAAACCATCCCTCCGCCGTCACCGGTCGCCACATTCCCGAGAATAAGGTTGTTCAAGAGAGTCATGAAGGCGTCACTGAATATGCCAGCACCGGCTCTGCCCGAGTTTCCCGAAATGACATTGTTCAAGATGGTTGATGGGCCACCTGAGTAAATTGCTCCGCCGAAGTCGGTTGACGTGTTTTCATGAATGACATTGCCCGAGATTACAGGTGCGGCACCGGCGTAGCAGTAAATCCCGCCTCCGTAGTTAGCAGTATTTTCAGTTATGACGTTATTCGAGATCGTGGCCAATGAGCCAGTCTGACAGAGAATTCCACCGCCGCCGTCTGTTGCCGAGTTGCGGGATATCAGGTTATTCATGATCTCAGGAGAAGCGTCTTCGTAACACCAGATACCGACACCTTCGGGGCCTGAATTCGCTACAATGACGTTATTGGAAATGGTGGGGGAGAGACCCGTAGGGCAGAACACCCCTGTGCTGCTCCGTGTTATTGTAAAGCCATCGATTCTTGCATTGCTCGCCCCGTAGACGCATCGCCGCGCGTTCTCACCGTCACACTTCGAAACGTGCGCTACGATGTCGCGCGTCCATCCCACGCCTTCAAAACCACCCCACATGTCCACCCATGGCTCCATAGTCACCGCGGGATTGCTTGTTCCGGTATAGGTACCCTCCGCTACAAGGATAGCGTACCTTTTCGTCTCAGAGGCATCCGCGATCTGACTGAGAGAGTACTGGATGCTTTGCCACGGATTGCCGGATGTTCCGCTGCCGGTCGTATCGCTACCGGTGTTGGCCGATACATAGCGTACCTGCTGGTAATTGGCCAAGTTGACTGGCTCGCTCTTCGGCCCGCACTGGGCTTCGAGCTCCTGGGCCGTCATGCCGTCAAGCAGACCAACGTTGTGCGGATCGCAAAGC
>JABMPG010000158.1 GCA_013203855.1 bacterium | reverse complement strand
TCCGTATTGGACCACCACATCGCGGATTTCAAGCATGAGCGTCTCCCAGGATCGCGTTCCAGAAAGTGTACTCAAGCCTTCAGCCTCCTGCCACTCCATTTCGTGCCGATAGGTCTTGAACAGACCGAACAGCGCGGCCTAAACTGTCCTGGAAGTCAGAACTTTCGGTTCGGATTGTTTCGTAGGAAAACGCGGATGCCCCCTCAGACTCAGAAGATCCAGCACACCTTCCTGAAACTCCTCGGCGGGTCCGACCTCTCCTCCCGCCGCCTTCCCCTCATGACCGCTCGAACCGCTCGCCCCGGGCCGACTCTCTGGCTCACCGCCTGCGGCCACGGCGATGAGGTCGGCGGCATCGTCATCGTCCAGGAGATCTTCCGCCGCCTGCGCAAGAATCCCCTCCTGCGCGGCGTTCTCTGCGCCTTCCCGCTCATGAACCCCATCGGGTTCGAGACAATCTCACGCCAGATCACCCTCAGCAAAGAAGACCTGAACCGCTCCTTTCCCGGTGATCCGGCCGGTTCGCTCGGGAGACGCATCGCCCACCGGATTTTTCAGTACATTCGCCGGACCCAGCCCGACCTTGTCCTCGACCTCCACAACGACTGGATGCACTCCATCCCCTACGCGCTGCTCGACACTCCGCCGGCCGGAGAGTCTCGGGACGGCCCCTGGCGCAAGGCCGCCGATATTGCCCGCCACACCGGCTTTCCGGTCATCATCGACCCCGAAGTCCTGCACGGCACACTCAGCCAAAGTCTTTTGCTCCAAGGCGTGGCGTCCCTGACCCTCGAGATCGGCGGCCCCTACGTGATCAGCGAGGAAAACACCGATCTCGGCGTGCGCGCCATCTGGCAGGTCATGGACCGGCTCGGAATGGTTGAGCCGGTCGAGGCGCCTTTCGAGTATCCCCTGCCGGCCTTCTGCCGCGAGCGCAATCTGAGATATCACGACCGGCCCTACAGCTCGACCAGCGGCATCATCCGCTTTCTCCCGCGGGCCGGCGACATCGTCGAGCCCCGCCAGCCGCTCGCACGCGTCTACAACGCCTTCGGCAGACTCCAGGAGACTATCCGCGCCGCCCAGACCGGCATCGTCCTCGGTCACTCCGATTCCTCCGTGACCTTTCCGGGACTGCCCGTCATGGCCTTCGGAGTCGCGGAGGGGTGAGACAGTAAGTCGGGAGTCTGTAAACCGGAACGACTCTTCAACGTTGTCGTCGTTTCTCTGAAACCGGGGGCGTCACCAGTGGCGCGGTGAGCTGTTCGTAGAGTTGGAAGAGGAACTCGACTCGTTCGCGTTCGGTGTCGAATTTCTTCGAGCGGTAGCACCGGTCTACGGCGCGATCGAGGGCCCGATGGGCCTTGACGAGATCGGCGGGCGAGGTGATCGGATCGTAGAGATCGGCGAGGGTCGATCCCTTATTGAGGTATTCTTGTCTGATGTCCAGGATGGCCCGCGCGCATTCCTCGACCTTCACCCGTTTCTGCGCCGTCGCGGCCACCGGCCAGGGAAAGTTGTTGTAGACCAACTTGGCGGAGTAGCGAAAATCGGACTTCAGACGCCCGCCGACTTGCTTTACCCAGGCCATGTGCATGGCGCTGGTGAGGACGCCGAAATGGTAAGAAGTAGCATGGTGGATGATCTTCACTAGATTGCTGCAGATAACCGGTGGAGCCAAGTAGACTATCGGAATACAGCGGCGTCTCTCGGAGCTCACTTCGGGTATGACGAGAAAACTCCCTTTCGGAAAATTCTCGACATGAAAGCGCCTGGGCGTCTCGGCCAGCTTCCGGGTGGGCGCGCTCTTGCTGGCCTTTCGATAGGCCTTCACCGCGTCGACGCGCTTGCGGCATTCCGGCAACTCCCGCAGTTCGCTGGGCTGGACGTCGCCTAGCCAGAGACACCATCTTTGCACACCGTGCAGGAATTCCTCCGACCCGATCCACGGACGGAAGAATTTCTTTGCGCCAGGCTCGATAGCCACGAACGCCTTTTTCTCCTCATCCGTGAAAAGGTAATGCCCGCCGTCTATGGGTTTGTTGCCTATCCCAATTTCCGGCACGTCGCACAAGGGCTTCGAGCGATTCTGGATGGTGATGTCCTCACCTTCGACCAGGTAGGGAGCAATATTGGAGGCGGAGATCGCCGAGGGTTCGCCCTTTATGTCCTGGTACTCGAAAATCCGTTTGCCTACCCCGTTGGTGAGGCCAAAGCCGATGATCACGACATGGACATGGGCCTTGCCCTTGGCCTCGCTCTGCCAGGAGAAGGTGCGGTGGGCGAAGTGGACCTTCACGCCGCGCTGGAAGAGCTCGGACCACAGAATCCCCACCTGCTCGCCCTGTGAAATCGAGTTGGTGGAAACGAAAGCGCACCGAATCGAGGTCTCGCGAATGTATGCCACGGCGCGGAAATACCACATGGTCACATAGTCCAGCAGGCCGGCGTTTTGGATATTTCCCGCCACTGTTTTCACGTCGGCCTTTTGATCGGGCGTCTGAAACTTGGCCCCGATGAAGGGCGGATTGCCAAGGATGTAGGAGCATTTGCTGGCGGGAAGGAGGTCGTTCCAGTCGAATCGTAGAGCGTTGGCGCAGCGAATATGGGGGGCGGCGCGGAGGGGAATGCGCTGGAAAAGATTTCCGGTAGCCTGCGAGAGTTCAGTGTTCATCTGGTGGTCGGTGAGCCACAGGGCGGTCTCGGCGATGCGGGCGGGCCATTCCCCGATCTCGATGCCGTAGAACTGGTCCACGTCCACTTGGGACAGCTTGGCCAACTCATCGCCGGAGAAAGCCTCCTCCTGGCGCTCGAAATCGAAGAGTTCGCCAAGAACCTTGAGTTCGAGACGGCGCAGTTCGCGATAGGCAATGACCAGAAAGTTCCCGCACCCGCACGCGGGATCGAGAAACTTCAGGGAAGCGAGATTGTCCTGGAACTCGTGCAGTCGCGCGGTCCGGCGGGTCGAGCGGTCGGCGCGGATGCGTTGGAATTCGGCGTGCAGGTCTTCCAGAAAGAGAGGCCGGATCACCTTGAGAATGTCGCGTTCCGAGGTGTAATGGGCGCCGATCTGGCGGCGTTCCCTGGGTTCGAGAATGCCCTGGAAGAGGGAGCCGAAGATGGCGGGGGAAATGCGCGACCAGTCGAAGCGGCAGGCGGCGAGGATGTGATTCCGCATGGCGCGGTTGAATCCGGCGGTCGGCAGCCGGTCGCGGAAGAGGTCGCCATTGATGTAGGGAAAGGCGACCAGATCTTCATCGAGATGGCGCGTCCGCCCGCCGGTAGACAAGTCGAGTATCTCAAAAAGCGTGTTAAGCTGGGAGCCCAGGTCCGATCCGTCCTTGCGAGTGTGGTTCTGAATGAAGAGTTCGAACTGGCCTGCCTCGAAAATGCCCGTGTCATCGGCGAAGAGACAGAACAGGAAACGCACGAGCAAGCGCTCGATAGATTTCACGTCATAGAGCGCTTCGGCCACGGCGTCATGCAGCCCGGCCATGATCGCGGCGGCCTTGAGGTTGGCCTCGTCCTCCTCGCCAAACCGGTGAGTTTTCTGTCCGATGAAGAAGGCGAAATGCCTGATCTGACCGTGCAGGTCGTTCAGAAGAAACTCGATCCGCGCCGGGTCCCCTTCCTCCGGCTCGAGATCGTAGATCACCATGCGGTTGAAATCGCTCAGGATGACGTAGCGGGGGATTTCGTCGTTTCGGTTCGAGCCGGCCAGTTCCTGGATGTACTGAAAAGCCTGAGACTGGGCCTTGTCGAGGTTTTCGCCCGCGCTTTTATGCTCGGCCAAGAGGCGGCCTTTCCAGAAGAGGTCAATCCGGTGATAGGTATTCTTCAGGCTCTTTACCGGTTCTTCGAAGGATGCCACGGTGCGGCGGCGAATGCCGAAGACCTGAAAAAACTCGTTCCAGAAGGTCTGGGCCTCGGCCCGTTCGTCACTCGCGCCTTTCCAGTCGCGGGAAAACTCAATGGCGCGCTGGCGGATTTCGTTCCACGACAGAGGGGCCATATTCGATTCCCCGGCAGGGCCGGGATTGATCCTTTATGCGGAATTGTGGAGCAGGAGAAAGATGTTGTCGTTCGTCTGGCCGCGAAGAGACGGCCATGTGGCCACTGACTGCTTGATTATGGCCGTTCCACGGATTGTGTCAAGGATGAAGGGGCAGCCTGAAAGGCTGGACTGAGAAGAGAGAAAGGGCAGAGAGCCGGTGAGGCTCTCTGCCCTTTGGAACTGGCATTGCGCAATGCGATAGAGCGGCAAAAGCTCAGTCGCTGAAAAGGCCTTGCTCTGCCATTTTCTTCCACATGTCGCCGGCTTTTTCGAGTTGGGCCTTGGCGATCATGTCGCTCTGTTCCTTGGCCTTGCGGGCCGCGTCCTGGGAGAGAGTCTGGGCGGTGGCCGAGTAGGAGGCTTCGAGCGCTTCCTCGGGCACGTTCATGAGGCTCCAGGCGCGCCAGGCGATCCCGGTCGGGGTCTGCCATTTCTCGATGTAGGTCTCTCCGCCTTTCATTCTGCTGACATAGTTCGTCGCGAGGTGTTTGGTGTACTCGCGCGAGCTCTCGGTGGGATTAACCACGTCGCTGGAGAGGCCGAAATCGACGCGGGCCTGCTCGAACTTGGTCTTGACCAGCGTGCCCATGTACTGGGTGGCGGCATTGCGGCCGTCGATGGAGGCGCGGTTGATGGCCAGCTGCTCGGTCGCCATGTTGCCGGAGCGGCCAATGAAGAACATCTTGCCGTCGTCCCTGCCCGGTTCCTTGAGTGTCCACGAGGGCCGGCCTTCGTTGCTGCTCCAGAGAAGGACTTCGTTCGGATCTTCCGGCGCCTTCATCGTCTTGTCTCCACATCCCGCCACGATGAGCGCCAGCCCTGCCAACAGCACCAACAGCCACGTCTTTTTCATGATTCGCTCTCCTTTTCTAACGAGGTTTCATCTGTTTTCATCGAATTGGATCTGGAACCGGCAACGCCGCGCGTTCCGGAGTTCTGCCTCTTTCAGTCGTCGAACAAGCCCTGCTCCTGGAGTTTCTGCCACATTTCCGAGGCTTTTTCCAGTTGAGATTGGGCCGTGCGATCGCCCTCCTCCTTGGCCTTCTTCGCGGCCTGGTCCGCCATCTGGCCAGCGGTCTTGCGATAGGTCTCGTCCACGTTCTCGCGGGGAACATAGGCGAGAACATAGGTGACATACCCCTCGCCCGTGGGCGTTCGGACCCGTTCGTGATGCCATTTGCGGGCGCGCATCTGGCTGACCATGTTGGCCGCGAGTTGCTTGTCAAAGGTCCGCATGCTCGTTGTCGGATCTTCCACGTTACTGGCGAGGCCGAAACTGATCCGGGCGCGTTCATAGCTGGTCTTGACGGCCGTGCCCATGTAGTTGACCGCCGAGCGGGCCGCGTGGGCCATCGCTTCGTCGCGGGCCTGCGCCTCGGTCGAAACCGGCGGCGAAATCCCCACGAAAGTCAACTCGCCGCCCTCCGGTACCGGTTCCTCATCGATCCAAGCCGGACGTTCCGACGCGACGACTACTGGCTGGGTCGCGAAGTTTTTTCCCGGGCCGCCGCCGCAGGCCAGGCCGAAAAGCGCCAGCCCCAGAATGATGAACACCACGGATGATCTCATACAATGCTCCTTTCAAAAGCCTCATGTCAGGCTATCTTGTCTTCGCGGGCCCGCCGTGCAAACGCCACTTCTGACCACTTCTCAGCCCTCATGTTCCTGCCACATCTCTTTGGCATCTTTCTGCTGCTGTTTCGCATCCGGTTTGTCCGGGTTGTAGGGCTCGTGGTGGCGACAGCCGACAGCCAAGCTGAGCAGGGCAAGGATGGCCAACAGTGCGATGAGTTTCTTCATGGGGTTCTCCTCCCGATTTCGTTTTTCGACTCGATAGATGTCTTGTGCCGCATACGGAAGCGGTCCACTATCTCAATTCCCCTTTTCCGGCGCGGTCGTGAGTACGGTATTGGCCTCGCCGTAGGCCACGCCGGGGGCGGCTCCGTGCGCTCTCAGGGTCGCAAGGATCTGGCCCATGCTGTCCTGGAGAACCCGCCCGGTTTCGTACTGGTCTCCCCGAAGGTCCGGGAAGGGGCGGCTCGCGGCAAACGCCCAGAGGCGCTCCGGTCCGAAGGGGGACCGGACAGTAAAAGCATAGTCGGCCTTCTCGGGGGGAATTCGGAAGAAGTTACCCGCCTTGAAGTAGCCGTCGCCGGAATACGGGTTCGGGAGGATCTGTGTGAGATTGCCCTCGGCGTCCTCGTAGATCAGCAGAAGATAGGCGTCGCGATCGGTGCTGAAGAAATACGCCACTTCATCGCCTTCGATATATGTCTCCCCGTCGCCAAGATGGGAGGTAACCTCCACCTTGATGGGCGTCCGGGTTTCCACGATTGGCTTCGAATACTGGGGCAGGGCTTCTGGACGGACCATCACGCCCGGAGGCAGACCACCCTCGGGCACCCGGACCACCGCCGAGGCGAGCAGGACCTCGGTCCCGGCCTGGGTGAGCTGCATCGAGATCCGCACATTCGGGCCATAGAGACTGTAGCGCGTTTCCAGCGCTCCCTCAGCGCCGTCGATCAGGGCCTGGGCCGAGGCGGATTGCATCTTCGGGGAGACCTCCTGGCCCCGGTTGAGAAGATCGCGCGTCTTGGCCGCGTCCTCGACCGCCTCGACCGTGCGGGCCTTCGGCTCGATGATTCTCAGCCCGTCAATCTTGGTCAGCTTGTCCCGGATCTCGTCCTTGAGCAAAATGGCGAATCGCCCCCCAAGCCGCGTATCTCCCTCCGCCTTGCTTTCGTACGTGACGGCGCCGAGACGGACCGTCTGAGCCGGCAGCGGATCGCGTGCCGGGCCCTGAAACAACTGACGCACCCCGACCAGGACGCTGTCCGGCAGGCTGCTGCCCGGTGTAAGCAGGGAAAGTCGATTCTCCTCCGCGGCCAGAACCTTGCGCAGTCCCTTATCCATGCCTTCCAGCGCGGGCGATTCCAGATCGATCCCGATGCGGTAGTCGCCCCCCGTGGGATTCCGAAGCGTGAAAACCGCCTTGCCTGCATGGTCGGTTACGGCTTTGGACAGTTCCTCGCCCGTCCCCGCCCGCAGGACCAGCGGCAGATTTGCGATCGGCGAGCGGTTGCCATCCACCTCGCACAGCGCCCACACCGGCACGCCCGTCGTCCCGCTCTCGCCCGAAACGTAGACCCGCCCGCTGTAGCGCCCCGTGTCGATCACGATGGCATCGAGAACGCCGCGAACCATCCCGAGAATGTCGTTCTGGGTCTGGGAGAGACGGGCAAGGTGGCGGGGACGATCATAGGGCCAGCCCCGCGTCTTGAGGCTCTGGATCTGGGACTGCAGCGACTTGAAAGCGCCCTCCACCCGGCCCAGCGCGAGGAGGGGATTGCCCTGAGCGAGAAGATTCTCAGTCGTCTCGCGTTCCTCTTTGTAACTCGCCAGAATATCGCTCACCGTAGCCGCCGCCTCGGTCTCCTGCTTCTGACGCCAGGCTTCGACCTTGTCGAATTCGTCGGCCGGAACTGTCGCCAGCACCCAATACTGCCACGCCTGCCGTGCGACCTGTCCGCCAATCTCCTGATTGGACTTCTCATAGTACCAGTTTTGAGCTTTGATCCGGCCGAAACGGGCGTCGGCTTCTTCTTTGCTCTGGGTCTTGCCCATCTGGGTCGGATCCTGCACATCGCTGGCGAGCCCGTAATAGACGCTCAGGGCTTCGGCGATCTCGTGGACCTCGACGCCGGTATACTTTGCGAATTGCGACCGCGCGTCCCGCATTGCCTCATCTCGCGCTTCCTGTTCGGTAGCATGATAGCCCGAAATCCCGACCAGATACTGAACGTCCGCCTCATCGGGCGGCGGGGTCAGGGACCAGGGAGGCCGCGCGGGCTGAGAGGCCTGGACAACCTCATATGTGACCGGGCCGTCCGTCGGCATGACGGTGGACACGGGCTTCTTCTCTCCGCAGCCGATCAGACCCATGGCCAGCGCGGCCAGAAAACCCACGGCTCCTATCATTCTCGCCGGTCGGCTGAAAGAGAGTGTCATGTCAAAACGCCCACCGTTTCCAAGGAAGATCACAACGTCCCACAAAAAAAGCGACAGTGCCAACAGGGTGCAAAAAGCCTAGGCTGAATCTAACCGCACGCATGTTCCCCGTCAAGAAAAAAGCCCTTTGCCAGCGGATTCACATCGCGAACAACCCCTCAATCTATCTCATCGTCCGGGTATCGGACCCCCATCAGGACCAGACCCCTAGGGAGCACCACGCGAAAGGCGCGGGTCCGTTTCTGGCTGTCCAGCATCTCCCGAACCACCTCCGGCGGATGCTTGCCTCGCGCTATTTCGATCAATAGACCAGTCATGATCCGCACCATGTTGTGCAGAAAGGACCTGCACTCAAATTCGATGTGATGCACGGGATGGGCGTCGATGTGACTCGCGCGTGTCAGAGTCAACTGGGTGCGGACCGCCCGGCATGCGCTCGACCGGAACGCCTGAAAGTCATGTTCTCCCAAAAGGTATTCCAGGCCCTTTTCCAGGGCGGCCCAGTCCATCTCACCCCTCACGTGCAGAAGCCGGTGACGATCCAGCGCCGATGGTGTGGGCTGGTTGATCAGAGAGTAGCGATACCGCCGCGACCGCGCGTCGCGCCGGGGATCGAAATCCAACGGACACGGCCGCGCCTCGGTGATACGGATGTCCTCGGGCAGCAAAGTGTTTCCGCCCCGCACGATAGAATCCTCCGTGATGTTGAAGGCCGTCGTCTCGATCTTTCCCACCTGCCCCACGGCGTGGACCCCGGCATCGGTCCGACCCGCTCCGAGGCACCGGACCGGGTGACGCAGGATGCGCTCGAGAGTCGACTCGATCGTCTCCTGCACAGTGGCGACGTGCGGCTGTCTCTGCCAGCCCGCATAGCGCGTGCCGTCATATTCGATGAGCAGGCGATAGGCCCGGACCGGCGTGTTCTCCGAATGCATCTTGACGACTTCCCCTTTCAATCACTCCTGGCGTCAGGTTCCGAGTATCGCCGGACGCCCTTGGCCCCTCAAGGAGAATCGCCTCTGGTTCCCCTTATCGCCCCGGGGCCCGTCTTTTTCGAAAAAGAAAGATCGGAGTTGAGCGTTATCCCTGTTTCCTCTACAAAGGGGCGAGACTGGATTAACTCTGGAGCAGGGAACGGGACATGAAATCCTACCGTCGGCAGTTCCAGGATATTCTGGAGTGGAACCCCCCTGAACGCCCCCTCTGGGTTCCCCGGCTCGATATCTGGTATAGGGCCAATCGCTCGCGCGGAACCCTCCCCGCCGAAGTGCAAGACATGGGACTTCACGAGATCGAGGCGATGCTCGGCATGGGCCGCTCCGCTCGCGACGCCCGCATCTATCGGCTGGAACACGACTCTTCCATACGGGAAAAATCCGAGCGGCAGGGCGACATGGTTCTGGAGTGGATCGAGACCCCGGCGGGAACCGTGCAGTCTTCCTGGTATTGGCCCGACCAGAATCGCGAGGCCGGCATCGCCCGCCTCCACCAGGAGCGACCCATCAAGTCCGAGGCCGACTTCGAGGTTCTTCGCTATCTCTGGGAGCATTCCTCCTGGGTCGCCGACTACGAAGCCTTCGAGGCCTATGACCGCGAGGTCGGCGAGGCCGGCTATCCCATGGTGGGAATCGGTTTCACGCCCATCCACACGATCATGATCTCCTATATGGGCTACGAAGCTTTCTACGACGCTCTCTACGAACGCCCGGAGCCGATCCTGGAGCTCCTGGAAGTGATGGAATCGAAGTATCGCGAGATGTGGGAGATCGTGGCCGCCTCGCCCGCGCCGTTGGTGCTGCACTGCCAGAACATCACTTCTTCCATGACGCCCCGCCCGATCTTCGAGCGGTTTTTCATGCCCTATTGCCAAGCCTTCAACGCCCGTATGCACAAGGCCGGCATCCGCGTGGCCACCCACACCGACGCCGACCTGACGGGGCTCATCGAGCTGGTGCGCGATTGCGATTTCGACGTGTCGGATTGCTTCGCCTGCGCCCCCCTCGTGACCACGACCTTCGACGAAGCCTGGGAGGCCTGGCGCGACAAGATCGTGATCTGGGGCGGCCTACCCTCCACCATGCTCGAGCCGGAATATCCCCTCGAAGAATTCCGCCGTTACGCGCGAGAGTTGCACGAAACAATGAAAGGCCGCGCCGGCTTCATCTGGGCCGTGTCGGACAACGTCATGCCGGGAGCCGAACTCGACCGGCTGAAATGGGTTCGAGATTTGTTGTTTGCATAGTCATATCGAAAAGGAGCCATCCATGGCAAAGCAGAACCCCCGATTCGTACGCACCCGTCCGGAGTGTCTGGACACATATTGGGCCCCCGGAACGGGCCTGATCTGGCACGCCGAAGAGACCCTTTTCTACGAAAATCCCCGCAACCGATTCATGCGGTTCCGGCGAAACATCGATCTGCCTGAAGCCCCGAAGCGAGCCGAACTGCGCATGTGGGCCGACACCCACTATATCCTGTGGATCAACGGCCGTTACGTCGGGCGCGGCCCCAGCCGCAGCGAACCGAAGTGGACCCGTTACGACGTATGGCAGGTCGAGAAATTCCTGCGCCCCGGCCACAACGTCATCGCCGCACTTTGTCTCTTCCACGGCTTTGGCACCGGCGCCCGCATCAGCATTATGCAGGGCTTCATGGCTCATCTCGAAATCGAAGATTCCGGCAGTCAGATCCACCACGTCGTGAGCGACGGGAAATGGAAAGCCGCGCCCGCCGAGGAATTCATCCGCCCCACACCCCGCCTCCACGGCCCCCTCGGCTGCATCGAGGTTCAGGATGGCCGCATGGCCGACCCGGGCTGGCAGAATCTCGAATACGACGACTCGGAATGGGCCCCCACGGGGTACGTCAAGCCCGGCCTCGCCAACACCCCCTGGTATCACTTCGTCGAGCGCGACATCCCGCTCTTGGCAGAGGGAGAGATCGACGCGCCGGGCGTCTGCTGGGTCGGAGCCGCCAAGTGTTCCCCTCCGCCAGTGCCCCTCATCGGCGAACCGCGACCTTTCCCCGATTTCGTCGAAGGCGAAAAGTCGGCTTTCCCCTATGAAGTCCAGTCGCCCGGATCGGGCAAGGCGCGGGTCGTGACGGTGGACTTCGGCAAGGCAGTCAACGGCCTTTTCCGGCTGGACCTCGACGCCGAGGAAGGCACGATCGTCGACGTCCTCTTCGGCGAGGTTCTGGCCGAGGGGATTGTCCCCAAGCCGGGCGCGGCCCGCATCCTCAGTGATCGTTTCATCGTCGGTCCCGATCAGAAACGCCTCGCCGTGGCCTTCAACTGGAAGGCTTTCCGCTACGCCCAGCTCTGGATCTGGTCCGAGAAGCCCGTCACGCTGCACAGGGGATGGATGCACACGCTCTACTATCCCCTCCCCGATGTGCCCCGTTTCGAGTGCGATGACGCTTTCCTCACAAAACTGGACGAGAATTGCGACCGGACCTTGCGGCTGTGCATGCAGGACGCCTATGTGGACAGTTCCAGCCGCGAGCAGCAGCAGTGGATCGGCGACGGGCGCAAGCAGGCCCTGATGAACCACTATCGCTTCGGCGACGCCAAACTGCACCACCGCATTATCGAGCAAATCGGCCAGGGCATGGACTGGATGGGCTCCATGGTCCCCCGCTACCCCTCCGGCAACGTCAACGTCAGCCCGATTCCCGCCTACGATCTGGACTGGGTCTGCGCCTTCGACGAGTACTATTGGTTCACGGGCGACGACAGCATGCTCGAGCCGTGGTGGCCGAATATCGTTCAGGCCATGCGCTGGTTCACCGCCTTTGAAAACGAGGCGGGGCTCTTGGAGCGAGTCCCCTATTGGACGTACATCGACGTAGGCGAAGGACACGGCAAGCGCGGGTTGGGAACGGGCGCAATCAACACGACTCTGAACCTGTATTACCTCGAAGCCCTGAAGATCATGGTTCGGATGTCGAAGCGGGTCGGGGACGGGGAGGCGGAGGCCTGGTACGCGAAAAAAGCCGAAAGACTGGCGGAGGCCATCCGCGAGACTTTGTGGGATTCAGAGCGCGAGGTCTATCCCGACGCGAAGACCGGCAACAAGTTCACCGAGACGGTCTCCGAAGTCCCGGCCACCATGGCCCTGCTCCATCTCGAGGTGGCGGGCAGCGAACGGGCGGCCAATCTGATCCGCAACGTCTTCGAGGACGAATCGGGACGGATCGTCGGCGCGAGCCCCCTCCAGGTGTTGCCTATCCAGGAGGCCCTGACTCTTCACGAACGGCCCGACCTAGCCCTGAAACTTATCCGCGAGCGCTACCAGGAACAGATGGACTCCGGCGCCACGAGCACTTGGGAGCACTGGGTTCTGATCCACTACTCAGCCGAGGGCTATCCCGCCTGCGGTTCATCGAGTCACGCATGGGGCGCGGCGCCCATGACCTTCTTCTCGAACACGATCCTCGGGATCCGGCCGCTCGCGCCGGCGTGGAACCGCGTCCAGGTCCGGCCTCGCCCGCTCGACCTGAAGCGCGCCTCGGGCGCCATTGAAACCCCCAAGGGCCGGATCACCGCGAGCTGGCAGGTGATCGAAGGCCGGTTCGAAATGCGCCTCACCGTTCCCGAGGGAATGGAAGGCGAGGTGGTGCTGCCTGACGGGAAGGTCGAGCCATTGAGGTCGGGAACATTCAAGTCTGGCAAGTAGCGGTTTTCAGGGCCTTCAGCTCCCCGTCACCAGATCCGCTTTCCGGAAGATCTCCCGCAGGCGGTGATGGACCTTTTCGGGGAGCGGCGGCTGATTCAACGCGCGCGCGTTTTCCTCGAGATGCTCGAGACTTCCCGTGCCCGACAGAACGACGTGCATGCCCGGCTCATGGCGGCAGAATCGATACGCCGCCTCGGAAAGCGATTCCGCCGCGCCGCTCTCGACCACAAAACCAAGAGGGTTTTCCATATCCAGGTCTGCGGAATCGACCTGTCCGGCCTCGATAAGGTCGCGCAGGATTTCCTTGAGGCGTTCCGGACGGCTGAAGGCCCGGCGGACGGCGAACATATCGAGGATGCCGATATTCTGCTCGATGGCACGGGCGAAAACGGCTTCACGGGCCGACTGGTTGAGGATGTTGAAGCCGACCATGAAGACGTCCCAGCAGTCGTCCCCAAGGGCCCGGTCCAGCATCTCGTGACGCTGATCTTTCTCGAAGTATTCGGTCACGCCGATGAAACGAAGTTTCCCCTCGTCCCGCAGGCGCATTGCCTCGGGGACCAGCACGTTCCGCACGTAGTCGTACTGATCGGGATGAACCGCGTGGAAATGGTAGACATCGACATAATCGGTGTCGAGACGACGCAGGCTCTCCTCGAGACCCTTGCGGAGGGCCTCGGGCGAGGCCGGACCTTCGCCGCGCGCCATGATCGATTTTTTCGTGGAGAGAATCACATCCTCCCGCCGGACGCCCCGGATGCCCTTCCCGACGATCTCCTCCGTGCGATAGGCCTCGGCCGTGTCGATGACGTTGACCCCCAGGTCGAGGGCGCATTCAACGACGCGGATCGATTCCGCCTCCGGTCGCTCATAGCTCTGCCCAAGCCGGCTGGGCCCGCCGCAGCCCAGTCCCATCACGCTGACCATCAGACCGGTTCGTCCCAGAATCGTGGTGTCCATGCGTATCCTCTCATTTTCCGAAACCCATCCGAGATTCCATGAGATTTCAGGAGACGCCAAGGGGCGAGGCCCTGTCAAGCGCGGAGTGGATCGGGTACGTTCGGGTTTGGTTTGAATTTCAGTTTGGAGTTGGGCGCGCGCAAGCCCCAAAACGCCTGGAGGTCTTTATTCGGATCCTTCTTCAAGGAGAGGGCCGAGCGCTTCGGCCAGTTCTTCGGCGAGATACCGGGCGCCCTTTTCGTTAGGGTGATAGTGGTCTTTGAAAAAGTAGGATTCTTTGTCCGGAACGGACTCGAACTCCCGGGCCAGATCGACGAGAGGCAGCTCTTCGGACTGGGCGATATCGCGCAGGAGGTCGTTGTAGTGGCGGACGGAGGCGTTTCCGAAGAGGGAGAAGCCGACATCGTTGTGGATGAAGGTGGCGATGATGAGCGTGACGCCGCGGCGTTTGCAGATGTCGCTCAGGGTGATGATGTTCTGGAGGTAGCGCTCGCCGTTGTGTCGGATGGTGTCCTGTTCATCGTTGGTGAGGGCGGTCGGATCAGGTCTGGGGCCGGCCGTGGCTCTGCGGCAGACAATTCGATGCAGCAGGGGCCAGATCTTGTTTTCAAATAGATAACCCGTGTAGGTGCGGGCATAGAAATTCATTTTGGGTCGAATTTGGCTCAGGTAGTCGTTGAAGTTGGCGGCGAAGAGGATCTCTTCGTTGATCAGGGCGGAATTCGGTTCGAAGCGCTCTCGGCCGATGTCGTTGCGGTTTTCGTAAAGGAGTGCGTAGGTCGGCCGGAGGGGGAGTATCTGGAGGTAGAACCGCAGGAGGACCTGCAGGGAATTGTGTCCAATGCTGGCGCCGTTAATGACGGAGAGATCCCCCCGCCGGGGTGATCTCCTCAGGAGGGCCTGCAGGACGTGCTCCCAGGTCTCATCGTTGTCAAGACCCCATCCGAAAGTCGATGAACCACCCAGGGCGAAGAGACGGGGGCCGGACTTCTGGTCCCAGTTCGGCTCGCTCACGTTCGTGCGGAAGCCGTGCCGGTCTGTCGAATAGGATCCGCCTTCGATCTCCCAGGCATGGTTCGGCCGTGCCTCATACGCGAGGAAGAGGGAGCGTTTCTGGCCCCATTTCTTGTAGTAGCTGAACTGATCGGACTGACTGAAGTGCAGGAACACTTCGAGAGACAGGAACCCGGCGACGGCGCACGCCGAGAGTACAACCACCGCAAAGGCCGGCTTGAGAGTCCGTTTCCGCCAACACAGCAGCGAGATGCTCGTGCAGAAGACCAGGAGACCTAAGCCCGACCACTCCACCCCGTGAGCATAACAGAGAGCGTAGGATCCAATAATGGCCGTATCGCCCGAATCGTGAAACAGCAGGGGGAGGAGAAGGATCGCCGGCGGTACGAAGGCCACCGCGAATGCGATCAGGAAGTAGATCCAGGGACTGCGGCGTGCTGGCGGATGGCTGTTCGACAAGAAACACCTCTTCTTTGCTCGGGCTTCGACCGTATGAAACATTCACTACATCCTAGGGGAGCGAGAAGCCCGGGGCAACTCAAAAAGACTCGGGCTTCTTTCAACGAGAACGGATAGAAGTGAAACGAGTTCGCGAGAGAAATGAAATGCAAGATCGCAACCATGTTAAGTGGGGGAGGATCTCAGGATTCCTTTGAAACACGGATGTCTTTGATCTTGAGTTCGATAGACTTGCGGCCGTTCCATGCGTTGAGGCGAAGGCTGCCGGCGACATCGATGGATTCGGCGTTTCGGAGCATGTCGCGCACGGCCTCGTGGGGCTGGGGTAGTAGAACCACATGGCCGTGAGGGGGCGCGGAGGGCGGCCTTTCGGGGGAATGTCGGGTGTCTGGACGAGACGGAGTTTGAGGTGGTTTCCGCCGATCTCCTGGGGCGGCTCGCCATTGGCCAGGCGACAGCGCATCAGCCCGATCAAAGGGGCATGGTTGTCCTGCCCGAATGGGCGCATGAGATCGATCTGGTCGAGGGCGTCGAAGGAGAGTTCGGCGAGGTCGGCGATGCCGTCAAGTTCGAGACGGGGAACGAGGTCTTCCGGACGGACGTTTTTGCGCACATAGTCGCTCAGAGCGGCGCGAAAACTGGCGAGATTCGCCAGCGGAAGGGTCACCCCGGCAGCCATTTTGTGTCCGCCGAACTCGTGGAGGCAGGCCGCGCTGGCGGCGAGGGCTTGGTGTACGTCGAAGCCGGGGATGCTGCGGGCCGAGCCTTTGGCGCACTGGGCATCCTGGTCGTCGATTCCGAGGACGATGGCGGGCTTGCCGAAGCGGTCGACCAGGCGCGAGGCGACGATCCCGACAACGCCTTGATGCCATTGTTCGCCCGCAACGACAAGAACGGGGTCGTCGAGCAGTTCGGGCTCGTCCTCGATCTGGCTCATGGCCATGTCCAGGACTTCGTTTTCGAATCGGCGGCGGTCGTTGTTGAGGCGGTCCAGGTGCTTGGCGAGTTCCCAGGCGCGCTGGCGGTCGTCGGTGAGGAGGAGTTCGAGGGCGTCGTGGGCGTTGCCGGTTCGTCCGGCGGCATTGAGGCGCGGGGCGAAGAGGAAGGCGACCTGCTCGCTGGTGATGGGCTTCTGCGGATCGACGCCGAGCATTTCGCTCATGGCGGCCAGCCCGGGGTTGGCGGTTTGCCGGAGAGCATCGAGCCCGTAGGCAACTAGGGGGCGGTTCTCGCCGAGAAGGGACATGACGTCCGCCACGGTTCCGAGCGCGACGAGATCCATGACGGATTTGAGAAA
The DNA here is from genome assembly GCA_013203855.1 of bacterium. Taxonomy (GTDB): domain Bacteria; phylum Sumerlaeota; class Sumerlaeia; order UBA8349; family UBA8349; genus JABMPG01. The sequence continues at coordinate 4,263 of JABMPG010000158.1, read as the reverse complement.
AGCCCGGGCCTCGGGCGCCGGTTTGTCGAGAAAGCGGGCGAGACCGTGGGCGAGTTTGAAGGCGACGCCGACTCCGCTGAGGCCCTTGAACGGATACTCGCAGTCCGCCCGGTGGGGGTCGACGACCGCGACGGCCTGGGGCAGCGTTTCGCAGGGCCGGTGGTGGTCGGTGACGACAACGTCGATGTCGAGGGATCGGGCATGGTCGATTTCGCGGTGGCAACTGATGCCGTTATCCACGGTGACGATCAGGGAGACACCGCGTTCGTGAAGGAGATCGACGCCTTCGCGGCTCATGCCGTAGCCTTCATTGAGCCGGTCGGGAATATAGGGAATCGCCTCGATCCCGAGCCATTTGAAAAACCGGGTCAGGAGGGCCGTGGCAGTGAGCCCGTCAACATCGTAGTCGCCGAAGATGGCGATCTTTTCGTCCTCGCGGATGGCGCGGGCCAGGCGCTCCAGAGCGACATCCATATCTTTCAGGAGGAGGGCATCATGAATCGAGGAGAGAACGGGGCGCAGAAAGAACTGGGCCTGGGCTGCGGTGAGAAGCCCTCGGGCCGCCAGAAGTCGAGCCACGAGGGGCTTGACCTGCATGTCTCGCTCCAGGGATTGGGCGACCTCGGTGGAGAAGGGGCAGAATGTCCAGATTCGGGGAAGCAATGCGGGAGGAACGACGCCTTTTTTCATGGAGGAAGGCTAGCGGATGGAGGGGAGAATGTCAATCCCATTACGGCTTTGGCGAAGCGAAACCCAGTGCGGTGTCGAACATGGCAAGGATGTTCTCAACGGGTGTTCCGGCCTGAATCACGTGGGAGGGGCCGAGGATATAGCCCCCCTGCCGTCCCAGTATCGTGATCAGGTTCTGCACTTCGGCGCGGACCTCATCCGCCGTACCAAAGGGCAGGGTCTTCTGGACGCTGACACCCCCCTCGAAACAGAGCTGCCGACCGTAGGTTTCTTTCAACCGCCTGGGGTCCATCCCGGCCGCATCGAATTGCAGAGCCTGAAGGACGTCGATCCCCATGTCGATCAGCCCCGGCACCGCGTCCATGACCGCGCCGTCGGTGTGATAGATGACCCGGGCGCCCAGTTCGTGGATCTGACGGTTGATTGGCGCGTGATGGGGCTTGATGTGTTTCTCCCACATGTCCAGGCTCATCAGAAGCCCGCCCTGGTGGCCGATGTCGTCGGCGGTGAAGATCAGGTCGATCCCGCCGCGCGCGGCCTCCAGCGTTCGCCTCGCGTGTTCCAGAAAGAAGTCCGCCACCTTTCCCAGGATGAAGTCGAACAGCTCGGCCTCGACGGCCAGATCCATAAGGGCCTGTTCAAAGCCCCGCATGTACCACGAACTTTCGAACACGTTGCAGTTCAGCGCCATGATGGCGCGCGGGCCGCCGTCGCGGTGGAGCCGGTCGATCTCCTCCGGGAGCATTTCATAGTCGAACCAATCCGTTCTGGGCCACGTGTGACGCTTCAGGTCGTCGATCGTGGTCGCGGCGGCCAGCGGATAGTGGTCGATCTCGTTGTAGCTGCCGTCCCCGAATTGCACCCGTTTGCGCCGAACCCCCCAGAAATCCGTGTCTGGCTTGAGCGGCGGACCCACGTAGCGCGGCGCGACCGCGCGGATATCGAGCATGGAGTCGAGCCAGGAGCGGAGGTCGCAGCCTCGCTCGCGCTTGAGATACTCGTCCAACATTCCCCAGGTCGGCTGGTTGATACCGGAGCAGACCATCGCGATCGGCACGCGATCCGTATCCCGATGCGCCAGCGCCAGCAGCACCCGCTCACGGCTCGATAGTTGACTCTCGTGTTCCATGCTTCTCACTTTGAGCCGGATAGTTTTTGCCAGATGGATCCCGACAGAATTGTCATTTCGGTCCGAGTCCTCGGGGGAGGTTTGTCACTCCGCCAGCGCCTCTGCAATCTTCCGGCCCAGTTCCCGCGCGCCTTCGATCTGGAGGGGTTTGTGCTCGAACTGCTTGATGCTGACGCTAAGGACTCTTCTCACGATTGCTCCTTTCGTTCTGATTGCGGTCAATTCTACTGCCCTCGAGGCGATCGCGCAATCGTGCACGCTAGAAAACCCTCCTGAAGTTCAAGGGGTTGATTGGAATTGCTGCGCCGCACGGAGCGCAGTGTTAGACTGGGAGTGTGAGACGCATGGGCGCCTGCCTGCTCCTGGTGTTTCTCCTCGCGGCATGTTCGTCCTTTCGGACGCTGCCGCGCAAACCGGGGGAAAATGCGCGCGTAGTCAACCTGTGGCCGGTCTATCGTTCGGTTCAGGACGAGGAGCGGCGCGTCTGGGAAACGCAATGGTTCTGGCCAATCTATAAGTACCGTCGCGTGGATGATAGCCGCCTGGTGCGGGTTTGGCCGTTCTGGGTTTCCATGCGGGTGCCTGCTTACGAAGCGACCCGCGACGAGGGGCCCTGGCTGACACCGATCATGCGGGATCTCTCCCGTCGGCCCGTCAGCTTAGAGGAGGGGGTAAGCCTCGCGGCGACTCCGGCGAATGTGGTAATTCTGGCGGGGGCGACAGTGCTGGAAATCCTGCCGCCGGTCGTGATCATCGCGTCATCGCTGGGATTCCAGTGCCAATTCTCGGGCGTCTATATCCGTTGAGGAAACCCAACCACATGCATTCCTTTCGAATCAGTCCCGCGCTTGTTCTGGCGTTTCTGGTGAGCGCGTTGCTGTCTCCCGTCCTTGCCCAGCCCACGACTCCGACCCTGAATCTGATGCAGATGTGGAAGGCAAGTGCAGGAGACTCGTTTCTTCCGCTGGAACTGGTGGAGGCCTTGCCCGTGGAAGGGCCCACGGAGCGGATCGACACGTCGGGGCTGACGTTGCGCGACGGCGTCCTCTACACGGTCTCGGACAAGCATGACGAGACGATCTTTCGCGTCGAGAGGCAGGACGGGAAGGCGGTTCTGGTTCCCGAAGTGCGATTCAAGGTCCCGCCTGGGACAGAGCAGCGACGTCTGGATCTGGAGGGGATCGATGTGGGGCCGGACGGAGCATTCTATGTGGTGAGCGAGACGAATTTGCGGATTCTGCGGGTGGGTCGGGAAACCTCTCCGGCGCGGTGGGTGACGCCGAGCCTGCGACCCTATGGCGAAAAGGTGGGGCTTTTCCAGACCCCGGGGGCGTTTCTGGAGGGGGTGGCGTGCCAGGGACCGGGGCGGTTCGTGGTGTGCGCGGAACGTCAACCCCGGGGGCTTCTGTTCGTGGATACGACGGTGGAGCCGATGAAAGTCGAGCCTTACAACGCGGCAATCTCGAGCCTGGGCCTGGCGCGGAATCCGATGCCCGACTTTACGGGGCTGTGGGTCGAGGGGGACCGGATGTACGCTCTTCTGCGCAGCATCAACGCGGTGTGCCGTCTGGAACGCGAAGGAGATCGCTTTGTGGAGAAGGACGTGTGGTCTTTCGATCATATCGTGCGGGCGACGGAGCTGCGGTACGCGCTCATGCTCTACGGACGGGGGGAGGGACTTTGCCTGGACGAGAATTTCGTTTACGTTATACTGGACAATAATCATAATCCGCAGCTGAGGGATCCAGAGGATCGGCGGCCCTTGCTGTTGGTCATGAGAAGGCCGGAAGAAGAAGCCAGGAGTGAGTAGCAGATACAGAAGGCAGGAGTCAAAAAGGGGGTTGCGAGATGCAGACTGTTTTGATCGCGGCGGGGGCATTTGTTGCCTATCTGGTGGCGTATCAAACCTACGGAAAGTATCTGGCTCGGCGAATCTTTGATATCGATGACTCGCGACCGACACCCGCTCATACTCATCGGGACGACGTGGATTTCTGTCCTTCGCGGGCCCAAATCCTGTTCGGCCATCACTTCACGTCGATCGCGGGAACGGGGCCGATCGTGGGTCCGGCAATCGCCATCATCTGGGGCTGGGTTCCGGCTCTGGTCTGGGTCTTAGTCGGCGCAATATTCATGGGGGCGGTTCATGACTTCGGCGCGTTGGTGATCTCGGCCCGTCACCAGGGGCGCACAATCGGGGACGTGGCCCGGGACATCGTGAACGGGCGAGTGCGGTTTTTGTTTCTCGTGATCATTTTCTTCACGGTGCTGATCGTTATCGCTATTTTCTGCCTGGTCATCGCGAATCTCTTCGCCCTCTACCCGGCAGCGGTTTTCCCCGTCTGGATTCAGATCCCGATTGCCATGGTCCTGGGATGGATGGTGTACCGCAAGGGAATCAGTCCGACGCTGCCGTCGCTGGTGGCCCTGGTACTGCTCTACGC
>JABMPG010000157.1 GCA_013203855.1 bacterium | reverse complement strand
GATTGTGGCTGGCCGTCACTACGATACCGGCAGACGCCTTCAGGTGACGGACCGCAAAACTCAGTTCCGGGGTCGGGCGCAATTCAGGAAAGAGAAAGGTCCTGATTCCGTTACCCGCGAGAACCGATGCGGCGTCGCGTGCGAATTCGGTCGATCCGTGGCGCGAGTCGAATGCGATGCAGACGGAAAGATCGTCGCGGTTATCCCCGTGTTCTTTTAGATAGTCGGCCAGCCCCTGTGTGGCCCGGGCCACGGTATACTTGTTCATGCGGTTCAGACCCGCGCCCATGATGCCGCGAAGCCCGCCGGTTCCGAATTGCAGTTCTGCATAGAAGCGTTCGTAAAGTTCCTTCTCATTCCCCGCTTCGACGAGATGCCGGATTTCCTCACGGGTCTTCTCATCGTAAGGCGGTTGTATCCAGCGTTCGATTTTCTCCTGAATCTGCGGTTCCAGAGTCATGTATGTGCTCCTGTCCACTGTGTGAAAGGGGATGACATCTCAACAGAATCGGCATCTGGCCGGAATGCGGTCCGGACAGATCTGCCGTCATTCGATTCGCGCCCAACGGGGCTCGGCGGCCCTTCCCGGTGGACCTCATCCGAGGTTCATTGTATGTTAAAAGGAGGAGAAGGGCAGGTCTACACAAATTTCAGAGGAGGGCGCGAGATTGAGCAAGATTCTTCGATACGGCGTTCTGTCGGACACCCACGGGGCACTGCATCCTGGCGTCTTTGATGTCTTCACCGATCTTATCCGCATCTACCACTGTGGCGACGTCGGCTCCGCCTCATGCCTGGAAGACCTCGAAGTCCTCGGCCCGGTTCGCGCGGTCCATGGCAATATGGACTCGTGGCCCGTCAGCGGGAATTGGCCGGAGGAACTGGTCGAGACCGAGGGATTCGGCAAGGTCGTCGTCTACCATGGCGCCTGTTATTCCCACTCGAACGACACCATCATCCTCGGTCTGACGAAGCGCTTCAACTCTTCCACCCCCCGCCTGTTCCTCTTCGGACACTCCCATCAGCCCTGCGTCGAAGAACACAACGGCATCCTCTTCGTAAATCCAGGCTCGGTCACGTTTCCTCTCCGCGGTGAAACGGCCTCCGTCGCCCTGGTCGAATACGACACCGATCAGGACCTCCTCACCGCGCGAATTGTGTCGCTCGAAGAGCCATAGGATTGAATCTCGAAAGGATGTTTCAGGTCGCGTAGGGACAGCGGGTCAGGTTGACGTTGGCATAGCGCCCGTCCCCGGTGATGTCCGAGTTCGGATCCACCCAGTCCGGAAACTTGATTGCGTAGTCCTCGCCAGGAATTTCCACATCGGCGGTCACGAGCCCTTTGTTCAGATCCTGGTAAACATCCACTTCCCAGACCAGCCCCTCATATGCAAGCCGGTATCGAATCTTCACCAACGGCGGCCAAAGCGCGATCGACTTCAGAGAGGCGATCTCTTCGCGATCCACACCGGCACGTGGAAACTCAAATTCCAGACGCCGACCCGTGGAGATCACTTTCTTCACCGCCAGCGTAACCTGATCGCCGTGGATACGAAAACGGACCTCCGGGTCGAGAGACAGATAGCCCTGCTCGTATCGCTCCCCCTCCGCCAGATCGGGCAACCGATCGGGAAAGACAAGGAACTTGCGCTCGATCTCGAGAGGCATGGCATCCTAGCTTTTGAGCACGGCCAGAAAGGCTTCCTGGGGCACGGTCACATTCCCCACCTGCTTCATCCGCTTCTTTCCGGCCTTTTGCTTTTCCAGAAGTTTCCGCTTACGGCTGATATCGCCACCGTAGCATTTGGAGGTGACGTCTTTGCGCCAGGCGTTGATAGTCTCCCGAGCGACGATCTTTCCGCCGATGGCCGCCTGGATGGGGATCTTGAACTGGTGGCGCGGAATCGCCTCTTTCAGAGACTCCGTGATCTGCCGGCCCCGGCTTTCGCACATCTCGCGATGAACCAGCGTGGACAAAGCGTCCAGCATTTCCCCGTTCACCAGGATGTCCAGTCTCACGATATCCGATTTCTGATAACCTGACGGATCATAGTTGAACGAAGCATAGCCCTGGCTCACCGACTTCAGGCGATCATGGAAATCCAGGATGATCTCTCCCAGAGGCATCCGATAGACTAGCACGGCGTGGTTCTGGCGCGGAAAAGCGATCGTCTTCTGCTCTCCCCGCTTGGCCTGGCACAGTTGAAGGACATTACCCACATACGTGCGGGGAGTCAGAATCGTGACGTCCACCATGGGCTCTTCGATCCGCTCGATCTCCGTCACGAGTGGAAGGAAAGACGGATTGTCCACTTCGACCATGGTCTTGTCGGTCCGATAGACGCGATAGATAACGCTGGGGGCGGTGGTGATCAAGTTGGCGCCGAATTCGCGCTCGAGCCGTTGCTGGATGATCTCCATGTGCAGCAGCCCGAGAAAACCGCAGCGGAAGCCGAAACCCAGCGCCTTGCAGGATTCCGCCTCGCAGAAGAAGGAAGCATCGTTCAACTTCAGCTTTTCGATGGCGTCCCGCAGGACATCATACTCGTCCGCGTCCATCGGATAGAAGCCTGCGAAAACGACCGGCTTGACCTCCTCGTAGTCATGAAGGGGCGTCTCGGCCCGTCGGTGCGCATGGGTCACGGTGTCCCCGACCCGAACGGAACGGATGTCTTTGATCGAGGCGATCGCGTAGCCGACCTCGCCGGTGTAAAGGCACTCGACCGGCAGCATCTCGGGCGCAAATACCCCGACCTCATCGACCCCATAGCGGGCGTTACTGGCCATGAGAACGATCTGGTCGTCCTTCCTCAATTCGCCATTGTGGACAGCGCAGAACAGGATCACTCCCCGGTAGGAATCATAGGTCGAATCGAAGACCAGCGCGCGCAGGCGGTCGCTCTCCGGCGGCGGAGGAGGAGGAATGCGCTGAACCACCGCCTCGAGAATCTCCTTGATGCCGATCCCCGTCTTGGCCGAACACAGAATTGCGTTCGACGAGTCGATCCCGATCACGTCTTCGATCTGATTCTTCGTCTCCTCCACCTGCGCTGCGGGAAGGTCGATCTTGTTGATCACCGGAATAATCTCGAGGTCATGTTCCATTGCCATGTAGACGTTAGCCAGCGTCTGCGCTTCAACGCCCTGGGCGGCGTCCACCACCAGCAGGGCGCCCTCACATGCGGCCAGGCTACGCGAAACCTCGTAAGTGAAGTCCACGTGACCGGGCGTGTCGATCAGGTTGAACTGATAGGTCTCGCCATCGTCGGCGTTGTAGAAAACCCGAACGGCCTGGGCCTTGATCGTGATGCCACGCTCTCGCTCCAGGTCCATCTTGTCCAGGTATTGCTCGCGCATCTGACGCTGGGTCACCGCCCCTGTAATCTCCAGGATACGGTCGGCCAGGGTTGACTTGCCGTGGTCGATGTGGGCGATGATGCAGAAATTTCGAATGTGATCCAGTTTATACATATTACTCTTGGGGCGCGGAAGAGATCTCCGACCGGGTCAGATAGGGGGCAATTGCCGGAGCGATCCGGTCGGCCCAGATCGCATGGATCTCGCCGTTAGGATGGCCGTCCTCAGGAACGGTTTGTTCTGGCGTAACCGGCATGGTGCCATCCACAACGGGGATATTGTTGTTCGTGAGAAAATTCCGAAAATGATTCAGTCCTGATTCCGTCGATACGGATAGGATCGCCACGACGAAAGGCACGTTCTTCTCGCGGCATCGGTCCCGCATTTCCAGAAGAAGTTTCTCCGTCACTTCCTCCTGCTGCGAAGACCGTCGACGGGCCGTCAACCGCACATAGCGCTTCTGAAGCGCCCGGGCGCCCACCAGAAGCCGGGCCATGGGAAAGGCAGGATAGACCATGGGCTCCCGCCGCAGAAGGGCGCCGTTCTCGTCGAGTGTGCAGTACGGAATCCCCACCCCGTCTCGAGGGTGGCCTGCGGAGATCACCTCCAGCCACGCCGCGTCCGCCACGTTCCGGTTCTGGTGGTGCTCGATGAAACCATAGAGGGCCAAAGCGGGAGCCGTCTCCGTTTCCCCCAGGTACTTCTCGAGAACCAACAGGCACTGATACGTGCCGTACGCGCCTGTTCCATAATTCAGAAACTGCGAGTCGGGAAACCGTTCCTGAAGTCTCCAGGCGTAGGTCTCCGAATCGGGCAGTCCCCACCCTTGGGTGATAGAGCAGCCCAGAAGCAGGACCTTTTGATCCGAATCGACCATCTCGGGCGCTGTCGCCCGCAGATGCCCCGGCCAGATCGTGAGCGTCCGCTTAACGCCGTCTACCTGCGGGAAGGGAAACTCGTAGTCGCCCGGCTTGTTCCGCCAGCCGAGCAAAGGGTCCAGTGCGTGCACCGACGGGACTCCCGGCTTACCCTCCGGCGTCTTGAGCGGCTCTCGCCCCGTGGCCCGCAAAGCCCCCTCCGCCAAGCCCAGGACCACGGCAAAACCGAGGGCCAGAGCCGTCAAGGCGAAGAGGATTTCTTTGGTTTTCGGTCGTTCCATGGTAGGGCTTCCCGGTCTCTCTGTCTCTCTGACCGGGTTCCAGCCCTTGATTGTATGGGAGCCAAACCAAAAATGCAAGAAGACACGCTCAAAAAGCGGCGGGGCCGGAGTCGCGGCCCCTGGCTGCGGGGTGCTACTCCGCCCCCGCGCCGGTTTTACCTGGTAGAACCGGGCCTTTGTCTTCTTCCGGCTTCGGAAAGCCTTGCTGGCGGATTCGCTGGCCCACTTCGCGGAAGACCTGCTCGTCGTGGTGATGGACCGATCCGTCCGGGAGAGGCCCCGTGTTCAGGCAAAGGTTGCAGCGGTTAGCTGCGGCGTTGGCCAGCATGCTCCATACCTCGTCGGCCGTGCGATGGGCCAAACCCTCCATATATCCCCATCCCTTGTCCTGCATGATTGTGCAGATCTCGTTCCACTTGTCCTTGTTGCTCTGCCAGACGCGGTCGGACAGATCGATGGCCTCCTGAGACGCCTTCTGGGCCTTCAGACGGGTTGCCAACGGCACGAACTCGAGTTCTTGAGACATGTAGTCCTCCGTGCCCGTGCATCCCTGCTTGAACGAGATCAGGCACTGGGGCTGCAATTCCCGGATGAGGGCATAGGTCTCTTCGATCGGAAACAGGTCGGGCCGCCAGTAGTAGGCGGAAATCAGATCGAACCACATGCCTGCAATAGATCCGTAATTCGTGAGGAGTTCGCGGATCTGATTGTGCATGAAATCAATGTAGCGCCGCATGTCCGAGTCCTTCTCGAACTTGTAAGCCGGCTCAGGATCGTCATAGGGGGGGCGGGCGCAAGAGGAACCTCGGTCGCGGGAATGAAAATAAGGATGTCGCCAGTCCGCGCCGTAGCTGTAATAGAG
>JABMPG010000156.1 GCA_013203855.1 bacterium | reverse complement strand
GTCAGGGCATAGGCGCTGCATTGGGTGTTGCGGGACGGGAAGGCATTGAGCAGGTTCAGTCCCCGTGCCGGAAGAGAGCGCATTTCCTTGGTGAAGGTATCTCTGGAAAGAGACTGGAAAGACTCGATCCCCCGCTCCCGCCATCCCGCCTCTCCCGTCAGGGCCCTAAAACGCTGTTGCCGTATCATCTCGCATGCTTCTTCCGAATCCAGGTCCGCGCGGTTCCAGCTCTTCTCCAGTTCGGGCGATCCCCCCGGAGGGAAAGGCCCGCAGAGCGACCACGTCTCGATAAACTCAAGGTTCGGCGTGAGCGGCACGCCCAGCGGGGGGGCTCCCGTGTGCGCACAGCCGCAGACGAGCAGAAGCAGAAGGAGGGGTATCGGGCGGCAGAGGGTCGGCATCGGGAACGACTCGGTCGTGTCCTATCGGAAAAGCGTTTGTTCCGTCTCGATCAGCAGCGGGTCGACGGTTTGCGCGCCGGGGGGCGCGGCGGGTTCCTTTTCGATCAGGTCGACCAGCACGTCATCGATCAATGACAGAGAGCCCCGGTTCTCGAATCCGAGCGCTCCGTTTCCCACCTTCGTCTTTGTCGTGATGATCGGCGCGTCATCTCGGCAGACGACGATTCCTTCCGACGAGACCGAGATCTTGATCCGGATCCACCCGCCGCCCAGATCATCCAGCGGATGGCGTCCGAGTTCCACGACGCTCCCCTCGACCACGCGTCTGAGGGCAAGACTATCTGCATCGCATAACACTTCGAAAGTGCGGAACCGCTGCCATCCGAACAGGACCGCCAGCGCCTGGCCGGGCTCGACACGCACGGAGCACTCGAACTCATAGCTCCGCCACGCGTCCAAGTCGAGGAGAAGCAGCCCCGGGCCCTCGGAGACGAGATGGCCGTCGCCCTCCGAGTCGGGCCGCGGCATCCACCGCCCCGAAATCACACGCCACCTGGACGGCAGGGAGTGTCCAGTGAAGGACTCATGGACCATCTCTTTGGGCCGGACCGATAGAGCGAACACAGCCGAGGGGTCTGTCGTCGCAATCCCGATCCGCCCTTGGGTGAGTTGGTTCTCGCCGGATCGTCCGAGGAGCCGTCTCCCCGCTCTTACCGAGTGGACGCCTTGGGCATCCTCGATGATCAGGCCCTCGCGTATCTCTTCCGGACTCAGAGCCTGCTCCAGAAGGATCGAGTCGCCGGAAGCAGTGTGGCGGATGACCGTGACGCGAGGGCTTTCCCCTCCCACAAGGCGGTGCTCGATATTGTCCCGCGATGTCGCATAGGGAAAGAAAACGCCAAGGCCCAGTTCGTCTTGGAAGAAGGCGGGGGAGAGGATCACCCGAACGAGGCACTCGGAATAAGGGGTGCCGGGGGAGAGCAATATCTCTTCGCCATCGACGTTTTTCTCGACCGTCCACCCGTCTGCGAAAGAGATACTCCCTTCGTTCCCGAAATCGGCGTAGTCTCCCTCCAGCGGATCAATCCTGACGTTGTCCCACCCCATCCTGTCGAAAGCCCGAAAACCGATCTGGCCGGGGGCGGGCGCTGGCAGAGGGATCGTATGGGAGATGCCCTCTCCGAGACTGAGGAATAGAGATGTCCGATCGCGGCGGACCTGAAGCTGGGAACCGGCGGAGATTGCTCCCAGACGCCCTCCCGACAGGATCGTCTCTGTCGTGACGCCATCCCAGGTCGAAACCAGCTTTGCCACGCGATCCTCAAACGCGAGAAGGCGGTAGTGCTCGGGAGACGCGTATTCGAAGAGAAATCCAAACCGGGGCGGAGAATCGCTCTCCTCTCCGACGCTTGGCACCACGTCGCATTCGAAAAGGAAACAGTCGGCTCGCAAATCCCGGATGAGAGCGAGGGCAGGTTCGGACGAAGAAGGGTCCGGCATGGCCTGAAGATAATGACTGCTCCCATTCCGGGCCACCCGCCATCGATTTTCCGGAACAAGTTCCCATCCCGAAGCGAGGGGGGGGAAGGAGGTCTGGCCATGGGCATTTCGCATCTGCACGGGCTCGAACGTTCCAGTGTAGAAGTGCTCGTTGGCTCCGCAGGGCACGTAGTGAAGATCGTCGGTGATCAGGATCTTGTCGAGACGAAGCCCCGGCGACATGCGACCCAGATAAAGCGTATGGGGACTCGCTTCAAGAAGATGTCCGTGGGCCCGGCCCTTCGCGTCGAAGTAGCCCCAATGCCACCACGTCCAGACGTTCCAGTGGGAAAAGGAATAGGGGTTCGGGGGACAGGCGGGCGTTCGGTCGAGCCAGAGGGAGAAGTCGCGGGTGCAGGGCGGGGGAGAACTGAATCGAAGCCAGAAAGCGTAGCGTCCGGCCCGGGGGATATCGAAACGATAGGCGGCGCAGGTTTCCGACGGAAGAGTTCCTGCGTCCTCTCTCTCCAGGTAGGCGTTTCCGGAGGTCCGCCGGGTCTCCTGCACGCCCCACCCGCTCCGGGCCTGAAACATTCTCTCCGCTTCTTCATCATGGAAGGCCATTCCCAGGGGGGCAGGCAGAACGCGGAGCTGGCCCGTGGCCGATGTGTAATCCTCCGCCTCCCGCCAGACGTAGACGGGATCGGCCGGGGCGGCGCCCGCGCGAAGGATCAGGAAGGCCAGAAGCACTCCCGTCGGGAACATCCGAAAACAACGGCCACCCATCACAAACACCGCGCAAGGAGTTCACGAGCCTTGACGGCCTGCGGGCCCGTGGGATACTGGGCCAGCATTTCCTGATAGACATCGGCCGCTTCCGGGTAGCGTTTCTCCACGAAATAGGTGTAGGCGAGAAGGAGATAAGCGCGTTGTCGTTCCGGTCCCGCGTGCCCGTCGATGGCGTCTCTCAAGGCGGCGCGCGATTCGTCGAATTGTTTGAGGCGAATACAGGTGAGGCCCAGGGCGACTCGATCCTCGTAACGGTCGTAATCCTTCGGCGCCTCCGCGAGCAGGGCCGTCAAGGCCGCGCGTGCTTCCTCATAGCGCTGCATTCGGGCCAGGATCCGACCGATGCGGGAGCGGGCTCCCCAGATCTTGTCCGTGCTGGCAAATTCGGAGAGAATGCGCTCCTGAGTCTCCAACGCTTTGTCAGGCAGGTCGAATCGGTCGAGGTAGAGATCGGTCTTTCTTTCTAGGGCCTGATAGGCGTTCTCGCTCTGCGGGTCCGAGTCGACGGTCAGGCCCAGCCGGTCCAGTTCCTCGTTCTCTCGGTCCAGGTTCCGATAGAGACGGGCCAGCAGGTAGTGATAGGCGGCGGCGAGGGCGCCCTGCGGCGGCGTGATCGTGTCCGTCTCCAGAACGAGCTCGTCGAGCGTGGGCAGTCTCTGGTCGGGCGCGACGCCGGGGAGAAGGGCTTTCTCCAAGAAGGCGCCGTGCTTGTTGAAAATGCCGGCGTCCAGACCGTTCTCGATTCCGGTCTTCAGATCGGCCCAGAAGGGCAGCAGAATGTCCTCCGCACCGGTAGGCAGGTCGGATGTGGCGACTTCTGGCAGATTTCTCATCCTTCCGCAGAACTCGACGAGGAGTTGGAGGGCGGACAGTCGATTGGCGACCAGGCTGTCTTCCTCTGCGGGAGGGGAGTTCAGGATCGAGGCCATGTCCAGGTCGGGGGCCTGGGGCGATTCGGCCAGGAGGGTAACGTACTGGTCCTGAAGAGAGGCGGGCAGGGGGAGGCCGTCGGGAACGGAAGGATAGAAGGCGATGCGGGCCCGGCCGGCCGCCTGACGAAATACCTCCGCGAGATCGTTCCGTCCGAGGCGGCGCCAGATCCGCGCTTGTCGGATCAACATGTTCAGCGTCACGCAACGGTCGATAAAGAGATGCACGCCCTCCGTGGTGCGACGATCCGCGACGTGGGCAAGGCTTCCCAGGCTGCTTTGCCGCACGGCGGAGAAGTCGGACGAAGTTTGCGTGAAAGTATCCGCCAGGCTGGCGGCTTTCTGAAGATCGTTGCCACCAGCTGTCACAACAGAATTCAGGAGAGTCTTGGACAGAGAGCCGTCGGGCGGAGCGGCGAGTTCGAGGAATTGCCTGGCGAGGTCGATCTTCCCATTGTCTCGGACGGATGCCATGGCGACCTCGAGACAGATGGCGTCGCTCACGGGGGAATCGGGGTGATCCCGCACGATCAGGGCCAGACTCGACAGATGCTCCGGGTCATCCAGTTTCAGCACGTCGCCGATCAGGTTCTGAAAGAGACGGCAGGCCACCGGTGAATCGGGATGCAGGGAAAGATAGGCGAGGGCTTCGGAGCCGCACGTTTCCCGCTTGAGGGAGCGGGACTCCGCGAAGAGATCCCCGATGCCGAAGAGCACGGCTGACGCATGGGCGATCTTGGGGTTCTTTTCGAGATCCTCGAAGGACGGGGGCGCGGTCTTGTCCTCCGGCGAGAGCACGACGCCATCCCCGGCTCTCCGGGAAGGCCCGATCGCCTTGATCTGCTGTGACGACAGGTTCTGAAACAGAACCTCCGAATCGATCCGATCGAAGGACTCGGACGCGGCCGTCTCGACGCTGTCTGCCGTGGTCTCGACGAGAAGATGAACGGAGGGCGACAGAAACGACGCGTATTCCCGGCCGTCTTCCGAGAGGGTTCCCGCCAGCGCGGCCGGCAGCCCCAGGGCGAGGGTAGCGGGCGCGCTATCGGGCCAGGTCGTCCCTTCCACGCGCACCACATGTGTGTAGCCCTTGGCCGGTTCGACGCGCAGCAAGCCGTCGGAGGAAGCAATGTGGGTGTTCCGGATCGTGAGATCGCTCGAGACCGCCCCGACCAGATGGGCGACAGGGAAAAGAGGCACGTCGATATCGCAGGAATCGATCTGGACCTGGGCGATTCCTGTGGGATCGTTCTGTATGCCCGGCTTCTGGAAGATCCGGAACGGTTTGCAGGCCGGACCGAAGACGCAGCCCTGGACGAGAAGATCCGTCGGGGACGCCGTCGAGATCGCGCCGATGGACGCGTCCGAGAAAGTGCACGAGACCAATTGGGCCTCGTCGCTCGCGCCGTTGCGGGGATCGGCGAGAAAGCCGAGGGGATTACCCGTCAGATTGCATTCGGTCATGGCGATCCGCGCGCTGGCTTCCCCGCATAGGCGCACGCCCGCGATGCTATTGGATGACACCGTACAGCGTTCCAGAGAGGCGACGATTCCTCCGGGCTCAGCGGCCGGCGGGGTGCCGTAGCCTCCGAGTTCAAATCCGCTCTCGCCGTTCCTGGAGAAATCCGCGTCGAAAAACGAAATAGCGGAGGGTTGGCGGGCTTTGAATCCATACTTGGCATTTCCGTCGAGACGACAGGGGCCGCTTCCCGTGAGGGTCACCCCGCCCGTTTCCACGTAAACCCCGCTGTGAAGATTATTCTCGAATAGGCACGTGTCCATGGTCACATGGACGGGAAAGTCCTCGATCGGCGCCAGGAACAGTCCATGGCGGTTCTCCGAACTCTCCACATTCGTCAAATCGACCTCGGCCGCCAAGCCACGGGAGATGTGAATGCCAGCCCAGGCATTGCGCGTGACTACCGTGTCCTGAATCGTGACCTCCGCCGTCGCGGGCATGGTGAAAGGCGGTGTCGCCGAGAGGAGCAGGCCTTCTCTTCCGTTCTCGGCGACGCGGCACTTCCACAGGGACATTTCGATTGGCAAAGACGCCGTCAGGCCCTGGAGTCTATTGGCCGATAGATCGCAGTCCGTCAGGGAGATGTGGTCCAGAGGGCCTTCCAGAACGTTCTGGGGCGCGTTGGAAAAAACGTCGTGTCTCTCGGCCGGGTTCTCGACCCGCAAGCCGCTCTCGCGATTGGAAATCATCTGGCATTGGACGAACGACATGCGAACCGGCGCCTGACCATAACTGAGCAGAAGGACGCCGTTCTTGTTCTCGGTAAAGATGCTGTTCGACAGCGTTGCGCTGGTTCGGCTGTTCTCCCGGAGGGTCAGGCCGGAGAATGAGTTGTCCCGGAACTCGCAGTCCTTCACTGACAGACTCTCGACCGACACGTCTCCCAGCGACGCGGGCACATCGATCCGCACTCCCTCCTGGTTTCCGACGAAGGAACTGTTCTCGAGGAGGATCGGTCCCTCTGCGCGGGTCAGGACGGCACACCCCCGGTTCGACTCAAAGGCGCAGTTCCGGATGGCCAGGTCATGGCGGGGCCCACCCCAAACTCGCAGGCCACAGGCGCCGTTGTCCGAAATTTCCGTGCCTTCCAATGCGAGGGCCACGGCTCCCATCTCGGCTTCAAGGAAGATCCCGTGTTCGCGGTAACCGCTGATCCGGAACCCCTCGACGCGAACCGACTTCGCGCTGTCCGTGATCAGAAGGCCATAGCTGCTGGTCGGATCACTGAGCAGGGCGCCCGGGGGATCGGAGACGAGAGTCAGAGGGGCCGAAATCCGAAGGGATTCTCGAAACGGTCCCGGCGTTGAAACGACAACTCGGTCGTCCGGGGAGGACGCTTGGACGGCCTCGCCAATGGTCGCGAAATCGGAAGGCACCGCGATGTCTCGGGCGAGGGCGTCCCGAGAAAAGACCATCGCAAGGTAGACTGCAGCAAGGGTCAGGAATACGGGCCGAGACGGTTTCATGAGACTCTCCTCGTAGCCAGGCATCGCGAGTTCGACGGGCTGGATATGTGATGTGGGTTCAGCCAGTGCCGTAATCTTTAGGCGGCACGAATCTATGCCCGAACTGCGCAGTCTGTCAAGGCAAAAGCCACCAAGTTTAACACGAAAAAAAAGAAAATTCTGCCTACATTGCCCTGGGTGATCACGCAACGCATTCACTATGAATGAGTTAGCCAAGACTCTCACACTAAAACGTTATGTTGACAAATCGCTTGACTCCGCAGGAAGGGTTCAGGTAAACAAGAGACCATTAATTGAAGCAGCATCTTCGAAGAATCCGCATAGTACACTTTTAGGTCGGACACAACAGAACGAGTGGCGAGTTCCGAGGCGCCAGGATCTTCGCCGAGAGAGGCAGCAGATGGGCAGATACTCCCATAGAGCGGCATTGATTCTGTTTTTTCTTCTTCTCTCGGGTCTGGCGCCATTGGCGCCCGCTTGCCCGACCGTGTCCCTGGACCTCTCCGGCTCGTCTACGGTGCAGGAGGACCAGGGCGCCCTTTCCTTCACGGTTCGATGCGATCCGGCGCCCGCCGATGGAGATCTCTACGTCACGATCTCCTGTCAGCACATCAGCACGGAGGCCGGTGACTTTACGTTGGACCCGGGAGTGGTCATGATCCCCCAGTATCAGACCTCCGAAACGGGGACGGTCACTATCACCGACGATT
>JABMPG010000016.1 GCA_013203855.1 bacterium | reverse complement strand
GTTCCCCGGACTCCCAAACCCATTCGACCGGTGGCTCCGAGGACCCATCGTTCGGGGGGCGGGGATAGCCGCACCACCACATCGGCCGGGGCCGGATCCGCACCGGGTTCCGCCCGCATCGCCGATGTGAACGACCTGGCTCTTGATGCCCTGAAGTAGGAGCCGGGAGTTGACGCAGGACCTGTTGTAAATCCCTATCTCGACAACCACAGAAGGACCGGGAGGCGCTGCTTTCCTCTCTGACTGTTGGCCGATCGAGGTGGCGATTCGAACCGGAGGCCCCTGGGGGTCTCTGGCAACGTCTCGTTGCCTATTTCGTCTGACACGGAGGGGACAGTCATGTCCGAATATAATCAGTACGTCAAGGGCGTCACAGCCGCATCGGCGGGCGTCATCAAAAGCACTTCGGTCCTGGAGGGAATCCGGACCGAGCCCGTAGTAAGCGCCGCAATCAACAAGATCGAGCCGTGGGAAACGGCTCTCTACTCCATGCTCTCCCGCATCGGCGGGAAGGTGGAGAAGGTGGGACAGCCCGAGTTTTCTGTCCAGGAGCAATGGCCCTTTCAGAACGTCGCGCGTATCACGACCAACGCGACCGCGACGGGGACAAGTCTCGTCGTCGACAATGCCGACTGGATCATCCCGGACATGGTGGCGATCAACACGCGGACGGGTGAACAGGTCCTCGTGACGTCGCTCTCGAGCACCACTCTGACCGTGACCCGTGCGGCCGGCACGACTGCCGGGCAGGCCATGCTGGCGGGGGATTCGTTGCTGTTCACCTCGACGGCTCTCAACGAAGGCCAGGACCACACGCAGCTGCGCGCGCGCGGCACGGACTACCACACTTCCTACGCTCAGAAGTTTGAGCAGGTGTTCGGTCTGACCGACATCGCCTCGATCCGCGATTACCGGGGCGAGAGGGAGAAGGACCGCTTGGCGGGCCAGGCGGCCGTCGAGTTCAAGAAACAGATCGAGCGGGCGATCCTCCTGGGCGAGCCGAAGAAGATCTCGTCGGGCGGCCTCGTGCGCTACATGACGGCGGGGCTTCGCCACTTCGCGCAGAAGTACAACAACGTGGACATGGGCGGGATCACGTCTTACCGCTCCCTGGCACGGGCTCTGTACTACGCCACGCGGTTCGGGGGCAGCAAGACCCGTATCGGGATCGTGTCTCATCAGTTCTACGGCGAACTGATCGGCCTGCCGGGTATCGCCAGTCAGATCCAGCGCAGCCAGAGCGATACGTCCTACGGCTGGGAGATCAAGTCGATCACCTTCCCGGGCGGGAAGTTGAACTTGGTTCCCTCGACGGTGCTGGACGTGCCGGGTTTCGAAAACGAGATCCTGGGCCTGGACTTCAACTATCTCAAGCTCCGCGAGTTTGAGCCGATGAAGTCGAAGCCGATCGAGCAGAACGGCTCCCACCGTGAGGCGCGGCAGATCTTCCGCCGGGTCGGGCTGGAGTGCAAGGCGCCGATCACCACGTTCCGCATCTACAACCTGGGCATTCCGGGCGTTTAAGCCTGGGCGTTCCTCAACCGGGCGGGGCCTGTGACATAGGCCCCGCCTTCAAGTCAACCATCGAAAGGATTTAGAACCATGTCTGTTCTTCCCAGCAACTTCAAAGCCCACAAGGCCATGTCAACCATCGTAGCCGCGGCCGATACGGCGGTGGCCGCCATCATCAAGTACATCGGCGTGGCCGTGGATGATGCCCAGGTCGTTTTCGGGACTCACGACCTCACCTTCTACACCAATTACACCACCGACGCCGTCAAGGACACGACCATCGGCACGTCCGGGGTGATCCTGAGCGATGCCGGCGCGGCCGACATGACATTCGCCGCCGTGGCGGCCCTGGTCAACGCCTCGGCGAACTGGCGGATGCTCCTGGTGGGCGCCCGGCCCGAGGAGAACTTCTACACCCACAGCGGCACGGTGCAGCGGGTTCTGGCTTCGGCCGCGGACTCGGCCAACTCCATCGCCTGCAGGACCGAGGAGGGGATGAAGCTCTACTTCGATTCCTCGGCGTCTCTGAACACCGTGGCGGTGATCGGCCCGGAGGCCCTGGCGGCTTCCTTCGCCAAGTTCATGAACCGCGTCTCGCGTCCGTCTCTGTTCGACGGCGGCTTCGACATCAGCGACTACCGGACCACGGCGGGGGTGGATGTTCCCGGCGCGGCCGAGAAGTCGGCGGTGCAATGGACCGCCGTC
>JABMPG010000155.1 GCA_013203855.1 bacterium | reverse complement strand
TTTCGGGCGTTCGTGATCGTGAAACCGTAACGCGCGTTGCGAACCGTTGCCCAGTCCCACGACAGGTTGGCGGGCTCGGCGACCACGCAGAAGGTCAGCGGGCGGTTGCTCCATCCCGCTTCCTTCACCTGCATCAGCGAGAGAGGATGGGGCGTGTGGGAACTGGTCACGAGGAGAGGCTGCTCGGGCAAGCGCTGGAACTGGTGGAGGGGCGGCAACTCGACGAATTCGACGTCCTTCGGCGCCTTCTCCTGGAAGGCGCACATTCCGACCGAGTACCACCCGTCGCGCCGGGGCGTCAGGCTGAGGGAGAAGCGAAGTTCCCTCGCGCCATTTTCCAGGGACCACCGGCCCGCCGCCTCCTGCCCCGATGGAGAACGATAGGTCACCTGGACCGTGTTCGCGTCCGTTTGCACCGCTTGGCGCGGGATCAGGGGGTCAATGTCGCCGGCCAGGAAGGGATGGCTCGCGGTCTTGACCGTATAGACCGGTCCGCCTTCGTTCAGGCGAATATCCACCTCCCGGGTCTTCCACTGGGGCGGGTACCATTCGTCGCGGTACCACGCGGGCGATTCCTTCGAATCATCGTACAGGACGAAAAGGCAACCGTTGGCGTCAAAATCGGTCACCGGAAGCCATTCGTCGCCCGCCCGGATCACCGCGGTTTGCTGAATCCGTTCCCCGCCGGCCGAACCGGTCACCGAGTTGAACCGCACCCGGAGCAGGTCGTTCTCCAGTCGCGCCAGGAGATGCGTCACCCCTCCCCGGGCGAGAGGCGGCAGGCTGCAGGCATCCGCCCCGGGAGTCTCCACCTGGACATGAAGGGGCTTCTGTCCATAGACGCTTAGATCGCTGTCGGAGACGGCGCGGGGATCGAGATCGGTCGTGGTGAGCAGGACGCTGTCCGCCCGGGCGTGGAACTGGGTGGTGTCGTGCAGGGCCAGCATGTGTCTTCCCGCCTCGAGTTGGCGGTCCCCCACACGTTCCCAGTAGAAACCCTCCTGTCCGTGGTCGCCCGATTCCTCGTCTGCGGGTTGACCGTCGAGCAGGAGAATGAAGCGGCGCGTCCCCGGTTGATTGCGAGCATAGTCCCGCGATCGGACCCAGAGGTGATAAAGCCCCGCCTGGGGCAATTCCACGACGGTCATGGCGTCCTCGATCGGCGGCGGTGTTTTCCCTTCTTCGGACTGAACGAATACCCACAGGACTTGCCCGCCCCGCGCCTGTCCTTCGGACAAGAGCCACCATCCCCCGCGGAACTGGAAGTCCTCTGCTTCGATCAGAACGGCGGCGTCCCGGACCGGCTCGTCGGCCAACAGGACACACGCCGAAACGGAGAGCAACGCGCTCATCAACCAGACTTTCGTTCTCATCGGACGACCTCCTTAACAGCACGATATGTACTCTATACAGAACGCCCTGTCAACCCCAAATCCCTCTCAAACGGACTCGGCGCCGGGACTCTCTGTCTGTCAGGGCTGGCCCGGACGGCGGCGCAAAAGCGGCATGGCCCGTGTGTGCGGCAGTTCTGTCGCCACCAGGCGCAGCAGTTCGGCCCCCCGATTCGCGACCGTGTGCCTAGTTTCTGCCCGAATGTAAAAGCTGTCGCCGGGGCCGACCGTCACCGGTTGCTTGTCGGTTGCCTCGAGCGTGAGGACGCCGGAGAGCACCAGGCCGCAGATGTCATGGGGGTGCCATTCCGGCTCCACGCGTTTCGTGCGGGGGCTGTATTCTTCATACGTCAGAACGGCTTTGATGTCGGGGTGATGGGGAAACAGGTAGCGCCAGAATCTGTCGCCATCGTCCATGACCTGCATGTCACTGTGACGGAAAACCAGGACATCGCCGCTGTCGGTGGTCGGCGCGGCGAAGAACTCCGGAGCGCTCGTGTCGAGGGCCTCAAGAACTCTGACCAGGGTGATCACGGTCGGCGAGCCCCGTCCCGATTCGATCTTGGAGAGGAAACTCACGGCTACCCCCGATTTCTGAGCGAGGGCTCGCAGCGAAAGGCCCTTTCTTTCCCGCAACTCGCGGAGGCGGCGACTGACATCATCGGGACTGAACATAAGGTTTCCCTCGGGGCGGAAAGACTGGAGCGCCTGGAACACATGGAGAACTTACCGTACTCTATAGAGAATGGCAACACCCGAATGCGACGTCTGGTCGGGAGTGTCCCTCGCCCAAAATAGGAACTTCACTGAAATCAGTGCCTTGCAACCCGACCGCACTATTATGCCATACAATGGGCCGTATGATGATGCAAACTGAGAAAATCAGAACTGGCTTGGTCGGGCCCGAAGAAACCCGAGACTGACCCAAGGGGGGCAAGAATTCAGAGACTGCTCGGGACAAGAATCCGATGACCAGTGACACAACCAGTGGGCTTTCCGAACCAGAGAGCATACTGTACCCAGGATACTGTATGCCGTGCCTGGCTTCGATCTGGGTTCTTGGCCTGATGGGATGCCGGAGTCGACATGGGCGGGTGTGGATGATGGGGGTATTGACACAAATCCTCTACAGAAAATCCATCGCC
>JABMPG010000154.1 GCA_013203855.1 bacterium | reverse complement strand
GTCGAGGTCCGCTCCCTGTCCGAAGTCTTCGGCGTGAGCGAGGCCACGGTCCGGCGCGACCTGCGGCGCATGGCGGACGAAGGGCTGCTCGAACTCGTCTATGGGGGCGCGACCCTCCCTCGTAAGGGCAATTATTCCATCCACTATCGCCAAACGCGCAACATCGAGGCCAAGCGCCTCATTGGGCGTCTGGCCGCCGAACTGGTCCACAACGACGATTCCCTCTTTATCGACTCCGGCACGACCTGCGCCTGCATGGCCCCGAACCTGACCCGCAAGCGCAACCTGTCGATCCTGACCAACTCCAGCCTCGTGGCGGCCGAGATCGGCGAGAAGACCGACTTCACCGTCCTCCAGCTCGGCGGCAAGTTCCGTTACGAGCGAATGGATTCGGTCGGGCCCTTCGCCCAGATGCTCATCGAGCAGGTCAGCGGCTACCGCGCCTTTCTCGGGGCCGACGGCCTGGGCCTCGACATCGGCCTGACCTCGACCGACATCGACACGGCCCATCTCTACCGTTCGGTCATCCTCCACGCCAGCGACACCACGCTCCTGGTAGACCACACCAAGTTTTCCGCGCCGACCCTCTACAAGATCATCGGGATGGACACCATCAATCGGCTCGTGACGGACCAGGCGCCCCCGCCCGAGTGGATGGACCTCCTCGAACGTCACGACATCGACGTGATTCTGCCTGAGGAAACAGCCGAAAGAGATAGTAGCCAGTAGCCGCAAAGGGATCACTTCTAAAACTCCAAACTCAAAACCATAAAGGACGTTACCATGCCGAAAAGCATCATGATCGACCCCCGGGAACTGCGCCAGAAGAGCGTCATTCATATTGAGGATATTCCCGTCAACCAGTACAGCAAGTCCGTGAAAGACGAACTCGACACTTTTTCGAAAGAAGACCTGCTAGCCATCTACCATGACATGCAGACCATCCGGGCCTTCGAAAAAATGCTCGAGGACGTCAAACTCAAGGGCAACTATAACGGTGTCGAGTACGACCACAAGGGGCCCGGCCACCTCTCGATCGGCCAGGAAGCCTCCGCCGTCGGCCAGGCCTTCCTCCTCAGCGCCGAGGACCACATCTTCGGCAGCCACCGCTCTCACGGTGAAATCCTCGCCAAGGGCCTCTCGGCCATCCGGAAAATGGCGGACAAGCAGCTCGACGGCATCCTGCGCAACTATATGGGCGGCAAGTGTTACGACAACGTGCAGAAGCGCTTCGAAGGCAGCGGCATGCACGATTTCGCCCGGGAGTATCTGCTCTACGGCACCTTGGCCGAGATCTACAGCCGAGAGGCGGGCCTGAACAAGGGCATGGGCGGTTCTATGCACGCCTTCTTCCCCCCCTTCGGCGTTTATCCCAACAACGCCATCGTCGGCGGCTCGGGCGACATCTCGGTCGGCGCGGCCCTGTTCAAGAAGATCAACCACAAGCCCGGCATCATCATCTGCAACATCGGCGACGCGTCGTCGGCCTGCGGCCCCGTGTGGGAGGGCATCTGCCTGTCCGCCATGGCCCAGTACAAGACCCTGTGGGATGAGGAGCACCGCGGCGGTCTGAAACTGATCTTCAACTTCGTCAACAATTTCTACGGCATGGGCGGCCAGCCCTATGGCGAGACGATGGGCTTTCACGGTCTGGCTCGCCTCGGCGCCGGCGTCAACCCCCAGCGTATGCACGCCGAACGCATCGACGGCTACAACCCCCTCGCCGTCATTGATGCCATCCGCCGCAAGAAGGAAGTCCTCGACAAGGGCGATGGCCCCGTCCTCCTCGACACGATCACATACCGCTACTCCGGCCACTCCCCCTCGGACGCCTCGTCCTATCGCGAGAAAGAGGAAGTGGACGCCTGGCGCGAGCAAGACAGCATCCAGTGGTTCGCCGCCCAGCTCATTCAGGCCAAGACGGCCACCCAGTCCGACATCGACAAGATCAACGCGCAGATCGAGGAGCGCAACTTCAAGATCTACCAGATGGCCATTGATCTCGAGCTTTCGCCCCGTCTCGACCTCATGATGACCGGTTGCGAACTCGAGGGCATGATGTTTTCGAATCAGAAGGTCGAAAACCTTGACCCGGGCCGCGAGCCCGAAGTTCTCATGCCCCTTGCTGACAACCCCCGCGTCCAGCAGATCGCCCGCAAGTCCCGCAAGGCCTATGACGAGAACGGCAAGCCCCTCTCGAAGAGCCGGGTCGTCTCCATGCGCGATTCTCTGTTCGAGGCGATCATCGACCGCTTCTACAAGGACCCGACCCTCGTGGCCTATGGCGAGGAAAACCGCGACTGGGGCGGCGCGTTCGGCGTCTATCGCGGCCTGACCGAGGCTCTGCCCTATCACCGTCTCTTCAACTCGCCCATCTCCGAAGGCGCTATCGTCGGATCGGGTGTGGGCTACGGTCTCGAAGGCGGCCGCGCCCTGGTCGAGCTGATGTACTGCGACTTCCTGGGCCGGGCCGGCGATGAGATCTTCAACCAGCTCAGCAAGTGGCAATCCATGTCCGGCGGCCTTCTCAAGATGCCCGTCGTCGTCCGTGTCTCCGTCGGCTCGAAGTACGGCGCCCAGCATTCGCAGGATTGGACATCAATCTGCGCACACATTCCCGGCCTCAAGGTCGTCTTCCCTGCCACGCCCTACGACGCCAAGGGCCTCATGTACACTGCCCTGACGGGGACCGATCCGGTCATCTTCTTCGAGAGCCAGCGTCTTTACGACATCGGCGAGCAATTCAACCCGAACGGCATCCCCGAGGGCTATTACGAGGTGCCCATCGGCGAACCGGACGTCAAGCGCGAGGGCAAGGACCTGACCATCCTCACCATCGGCGCGACCCTGTACCGGGCCGTCGAGGCGGCGAACACGCTCGAGCGCGAGTACGGCCTGTCGGTCGAAATTATCGACGCGCGAAGCATGGTGCCCTTCAACTACGAGGTCGTGATCGAATCGGTGAAGAAGACCCGCAAAATCCTCCTCGCCTCCGATGCCTGCGACCGCGGCAGCTACCTGCACACCATCGCCTCGAAGATCAGCGAACTCGCCTTCGACGAGCTCGACGCTCCGCCGGTCGTCGTCGGTGCGCGCAACTGGATCACCCCGCCCGCCGAGCTCGAGGAAGCCTTCTTCCCCCAGCTCTCGAACATCCTCGACGCCATCCACACCCAGATCCTGCCCCTGAAGGGTTACCAAGTGCAGCGCGAATGCTCCTCCGGGGATCGGATTCGCCGAGAAAAAGAAGGCGTCTGAGGCGAAACAGAGCCAGAGTGTCGAGCCACAGAGATCACAGAGGGCACAGAGACAGGAAGATCTCCCTGATCTTTTCTCTGTGAACTCTGTGGCTTTTTCTTTCGATTTTCTTAGCCGCGAATGCAACATTCCGGGGATGGTCTTCGTCTATCGTACGTGAAAAGACCCCATCCACCGGAGAACACCATGCCGGACCATCCCGCCCCTGATGAAGAACTGATCCGCCTGGCCCAGACTGGCGACACCGACGCCTTCGGGCGGCTCGTCGAGCGGTACTTTGGCACTGTGTACGCCATCGCCTGGGCGCGGCTCGGGCGACGGGAAATGGCCGAGGACCTGACCCAGGAGGTCTTTCTGCGGGCTTACCTGCACCTCGACCAGCTCCCGCAGATCCAGTCCTTCCCCGGCTGGCTCGTGCGCGTTACCCACAACCTCTGCACCGACTGGCAGCGGCGAGGTAACCGAGAATCGCGGCTCCTGCAGATGGTCTCCGCCGAGAAAGAAACCGCTGGCATCGCCGACGAACCGCCCCCGACCCCGCGCCAGGAGGCCGCCCGGTCCGAAGAGAACAAGGCCCTCCGCGAGGCGATCTTCCGCCTGCCCGTCGAACAGCGCGAGGTGATCCTGCTCCGGTTCATGGAGGACCTGCCGCAGGACGCCATCGCCGACCGTCTCGGCATCCACCGCGCCACCGTCCACCGTCGACTCAAACGCGGCCAGAACGCCCTCAAACAATCCCTCGAACCGATCCTGCGCGAGGCCGCGCGAACACTGAAAGCCCCGGCGAGGAAACGTCTTCAGACCATCGCGCTGGTGGCAAGTCTCGTGTCCCTCTCCGCCGAATCGAAAGCGGCCATCGCCACCGCGGCGGGGGGTGTGAAATGGTTCAAGACCACCCAGGCCGCCGCGACCTGGACCATCCTCACAGGAGGCCCCGCCATGGTAACCGGAAAGATTCTGGCCGTTGTCGCAGTCGTAGCCGCCGCAGCCGTTGGAGGAGACGCCTATCTTGAGCGTGAGGAACCGATGACGGCATCGGTGAACGCGCGGGAGGCCCAGGCCGCGACCTCAGATTCATCGGCTGACCTCCTGTCACTATCGCCGCAGGAAATGCTCCGGCGTTGCATCGCCAACCGGCTCAAAGGCCCTTACGTGACGGTCTACACACTCATCCGGACTCGGGACGACACCCAGATGGAGGGTCAGGGCGAGTACTGGAGATTCGCCCGGGGAGAGGAGGCTTTTCTGGAAGGAACCCTGAAGAGCACAGCCGTTCTGACCGGACTGCAGACTGGCGGGCGGTTCGAAGGGGGAGTGAAAGAGGAAACCTCTCTCCATGTTCTGGTGCGACCGACCTACGCGGTCGCCTATTCCGAGACGGACCATTCACTCTACGGACCTACGTCACAGGCTACGCTCTACAGAGGGAGCAATCTGCGGGACGGGATGCTGCTCCTCCCGGAGATGGCTCCTTTTCTCGAAGGACGGTTTGCCGCCTATCAGCCCCGGGATGCCGAAGAGGTGGACGTCCTATCGCGCCTGGCCAACTCCGACCGATTGATCCGCGTTTCCTCGCCGGATAGCCCGGACTGGATCGGTATCGAGGGTGAACTGGAAGGATTTGGGAGAATTCGAGTCTGGTTGGATATCTTCGTCGGGATGACGAAAGATCGCACTCCTGCTCGGAAGATCGTGCTCCGGAAGATCGAGGGTCGATTGCCGGGAATGGCGGGGCTGGCTGAGACCGAAGTTATGATCGACGGCTACTACATCTGGTTCGACGACGCAGGACCCACTCCCGACGACCGGCCCGTTGCCCGCGAAGCGTCCATGACGCAGAAGGAAGTGTTGAACGGCCAGACGGTGACGACCCAGATCCGATTTGAACGGACCCGAGGCATTCAGTTCAACCCCGACTTCTCGCAATTCGACGCCTTCAACCTGGACGAAATACCCGAGGACATGGAACTGCTGTCTATCGGAGAGAAAGACCTCTATTATTGGCACAACGATCAACTCGTGAAAAAGGAATAGCGAAGCAAGGCGTTGAAGGTTTACCCGGAACCGGACTGGTCTGGGATCATTGCTTCCGGGGAGGTCCCTATGTGAAGAGCCTTCACTCTGATCGAGTTGCTGATCGTCGTGGCCGTCATTGCGATTCTGGCGGCGATTGCTTTGCCGAACTTTCTGGACGCGCAGTTTCGGGGAAAGGTTTCGCGGGTGAAGGCCGACCATCAGGTCATGGACGTGGCCCTCGAGCAGTATTGCGTGGACTGCAAAGCCTATCCCGGCGACTACCTGGATACCGGCTATGTGGACCACAAGGCGAATATCAAGGTGCTGACGACGCCGGTGGCCTATCTCTCCCACATTTTGCCCGATCCTTTTGCGCTGAGCCAGGACCCATGGCAGTGACCCATACGGAGACCTACTGGTACTTCCGGTTCGACCCGGTGCGGGACGTGGGGGCGGTCCAGAACGCGGCTCGGAAAGGCTATCGGTGGGCGGTGGAAAGCTACGGTCCCTGGCACGACCCGCACCCTCCGGGGAAATGCTCCCGCTATGTCCTGACCGGCACCAAGCCCCTGGTGATTTACGATCCGACCAACGGTTCGGTGAGTCCCGGACACATCAGCCGGACTAACAAGGGCATCTATACCGGGCAGGACTGCGAGCCGTGGGAGGTCTTGGAGTGATTGAGGGGGGCTGAAGCGGACTCTCTTGTGGTCCGTCTTCCCGGCGATTTCGCAAGCCCGTGCTGGTCAAGGGATGACCGGCGAGGGCGCCGGTCCCACACTTTCAGAAATATATGGGAAAATGCAGGGCTGGGGAATCGCCTTCGAGAGACCTGTTATTCCTCTGGCAGTTCCCATTCGGCCCGCGCGAGGTGCGGACCACTCGACCAGCGACCAATACTCGCAAGTCGTCCTGTTCGCCCGTTTGCGGCGTTGCTTCAGGCTGAGGGAAAACACCTGCCTATCTTAACTTTGCGGAGTTCTTGGACTCACCCCCTCGGCCTTTCCCCATGGAACGGCTCGATGTGGATGAGGAGATTGACCGGGACTTGAAGGGTGCTCTTGAGCTGGTTCTCTACGCGTTCGGTCAGGCCGTGGGACTCTCGGACGGTCATGGCGGGATCGACCAGAACGTGGCAGTCGAGATAGACTTCTCGGCCGACACGGCGACCTTTGCAGGCGTGCCAGGAGCGGACGTCTTCTTCTTTCTCCAGAATCTCATGGAGCTGGTCGTAGAACTTCCCCTCGATCGACGCCTCGGAGAGTTCCATGATGCTGGCGGCCAGAATCTTGCCCCCTGAAACAATCACCATGGCGCCGACGATGATCCCGGCGACCTGATCGCCGTGATCAAAGCCCGCCAGTCCGAAGAGGACGCCGATCACGACCGCCACCGAGGACAAGGCGTCCGAGCGATGATGCCAGGCGTTGGCGAGAACGGCCGAGCTCCCGCTCTGCATCGCCACCCGACGCGTCGCCCGGTACATCCATTCCTTGGAGCAAATCGACACCCCTGCCGCGAGGAGAACATAGACGCTGTAAGGATTCTTGGCGTCCGCATACAGGGCCTGCGCGGCTTTGAGCACTATGCCGAAGCCGACCGCGATCAGAACCAGGGAGACGAAGGCGGCCGCCAGTGTCTCGAACCGGCCGTGGCCGTAGGGATGGCCCGGATCGGCCGGGCGTTCAGCCGCGCGGACGCCGATCAGCACTGCCGCATCCGTCACCAGATCTGATAGAGAGTGCAGGCCATCGGCGACCAGCGAGATCGAATGCACGAGAAGCCCGATCCCTACCTTGAGCACGCTCAGTGCGATGTTCACAACCGCGCCCCAGAGGGTGACGCGGAACGTGGGGTCGTTCAGGGCCCGGCGAACGGTTCTGTTAGGGCTGTTCATTTGTCGGATCGCAGTTCTTTGCCACCGTAACCAGTCACGAGCATGATTTTCAGCACTTCGAGGGGGTTCTGTCCATTGCGTTCGGAGATTTCTCTCAGGGAGTCCGAGTTGTCGAAGTCAAGGCCCGCCTGCCGGAGACGCTCTGCCAGGAGTCCGGCTTCAGTGCCGGTCTGAGTCGCGATCTCGGCGATCGTCTTCATGCCGATTCCTGTTCCGGCAAAACGCCCCTCCACGGCCTCCGCCGTCAAACCACCCTCGACCGGAATTTGTGCCGGCTCTTTTTGGAAAGGCCGAATGATCTGGTAAAGCCGCACGGGAGGCACGCCGTTGGCGCGCGCGATCTTCTCCAGGCTCTGCCTGGCGCTGTCGAATTCGATTCCGGCCTCACGCAGGGCCTTGACGGCTTCCGGGAGTTCGATGTCCATCTTCCGTGAGAAGCCGCTCAGCGAGAGAAGCTCGGCATGACCGAATGGCGGCTCGAGTGCGGGGTCGTCCACCCAGACTTCCTTGAAATAAGCGTTCAGGCGCAGGATGCTGGTCAGCGGCGGCAGGGGCAGGAGAGATCCGGCGACCAGTAGAACAATGAGAACAGTGGCTGCCCACATCTCGGCGCGCAGGCGCAGCCCGGCCGAGGCCTTTTCCTTTATGTAACTCCAGAAGGGGCGCCAGTTGTAATAGACATGCAGAATGCCGGACAGGATGAAGAAGAGGCTCGAGACGATGTGAACATTGCCCCAATGATCCTTTCCCAGCCCCGCAAGTCTCCAGTGGGTCCAGTAGGCGATTCGGCCTGGCGGCATGATGAACAGAACAAGGCCCGTCACGGCCATGATCGTGAAAGTGGCAAAGGTGAACAGGGAAATGCAGGGCCGAAATCGAAAACGCATCGCAGGTTATCTCCTGAGCCCTTCGACGATGGCACGAACATCGGCCAGCAATTCCGGCAGGGCGTCCAGCGCCAGCGAATTGGGACCGTCGCACCTCGCGCAGTCCGGGTTCTCGTGAGTTTCGAGGAAGAGGCCGTCCACGCCCACGGCAACGGCGGCCCGGGCGAGTGGCGGGGCGAATCGGCGGTCGCCTGCCGAGACCGTTCCCGCGCCGCCGGGTAGCTGCACCGAATGGGTCGCGTCGAAAACCACGGGACAGCCCAGCTCGCGCATGAGGAGCAGTCCACGCATGTCGACCACGAGATTGTGATAGCCGAAACTCGCGCCGCGCTCGGTCAGGCAGATCTGGTCGTTGCCGGTCGAGCGGATCTTCCCGATGACCTGGGCCATGTCCGGCGGCGCCATGAACTGACCCTTCTTCACGTTGATCGCCTTGCCCGTCCGTCCCACGGCCACCACGAAATCGGTCTGGCGGCAGAGAAAAGCCGGGATCTGAACGCAGTCCACCACGGCGGCGACTCGTTCGATGTCCTCTTCGCGATGCACATCGGTCAGGACCGGAAGGCCCGTTTCCTCGCGCACCCGGGCCAGCGCTTCGAGGCCCGCATCGATTCCGGGCCCGCGATAGGAGTCGATGCTGGTCCGGTTCGCCTTGTCGTAGGAGGCTTTGAAAACGAGGTCGAACCCGGCTTCCCCGGCGATCTCGGCCAGACGCCGCGCGGTCCGCACCGCATGATCGGCATCCTCGAGAACACAGAGCCCGGCGATCAGGACGGGCAGGGGCGTGTTGCCCAAAGCAATCGAGCCGATTCGTACGGTCTTCACTTCGGTCTTTTCCATATAGATCCCTTTCATGCGCCGGAAAACAAAAGGCACCTCATTTTCCTTCGCGAGAAGCGCGCTGTCAACCCGCGAGACGGCGGAAAAGCTTGCGGGAAAGCCGGCTCGGTGGGCACAATCAGGGTTGGGCTTCGTGCCCCCCAGGAGAAAGGACGCCAAGATGCAATATACCACCACCCAGATCGGGCGAACCCTGATTGCACGTCTCGAAGACGGGGAGTCGATCTACGCCGAAATCGAGAAACTGGCCGAGAAGGAAAAGGTCTTGTGCGCCACGGTCCTTGCTCTCGGAGGCATCCGGCGCGGCGCCGTGGTAACGGGTCCCAAAGAGGCGAAACTCCGCGATATCGAGCCCATGGTCCAGCATTTCGATGACGCCCGCGAACTGGTCGGCATCGGCAGCCTGTTCCCCGCCGACGGCAAACCCATGCTCCACTTTCACGCCGGCATCGGCCGAGGCGAGACCGCCCTGGTGGGGTGTCCGCGCGAAGAGGCCGTCTGCTTCCTCGTTCTCGAGGTCTTCATCATCGAATGGGTCGGCGCCGACGCGAGACGGGAACTGGACCCGGAGAGCGGGCTCAAACTCCTGAAACTGGCGCGCGCCCTATGAAGAATCGAGCCCCCCGCACGGACCGAAATCAGCCTCGCGCCGCCTTCAAGCCTCAGATGAGCGGCATCTCGCGCCAACTGGCCGAGGCCGGCCTACACCTGAAAAAGGGCCTGGGCCAGAACTTCCTCGTCAGCCAGAAAGTCCTGGAGAAAATCGCCGCTTCGGTCGAAGCCACCCCCGAGACCACCGTTCTCGAAATCGGCGCGGGCCTCGGCAACCTCACCACGCTCCTGGCCGCGAAGGCCCGGACGGTTTTTTCCGTCGAACTCGACGAGCGGTTCCAGCCCCTGCACCAGCGGAGTTTTCGCGGGATCGACAACGTTCTATTCTTCTATGCCGACTTCATGGATCTCGACCTCGAGGGGCTGGTGGCGGCCCGGCCGGAGATCGACGACTTGCGCGTCATCGGCAACATCCCCTATCACCTGACATCGCCGATCCTGTTCAAACTCCTCGCTTCGGCGGTTGAGCCGTCCTGCATCTGCCTGCTGGTGCAGCTTGAGGTGGCGGTGCGCATGGCGGCCAGCCCCGGCTCGCGCCACTACGGCATTCTCACCGCGAAAGTTCGCGCCCGCTATGAGGTGGAAAATCTCTTCACCGTGGCCGCTGGCAGCTTCATGCCCCCGCCCAAGGTCCGGTCCGCCCTGGTCCGCCTCACCCCCCGCAAGGGCGGTCCTCTGACGACCGATATCGAAGAACGGCGCGGGTTCTTCCGCTTCATCGACGCGGCCTTCGCCCAGCGCCGAAAGGTTCTCGGAAAATCCGTCGCCGCCGGTTCCCGCGGCCGCATCGAACGCGAAGATCTCGACGGCGCCCTGACCGAACTCGGCATCGACACCAACATC
>JABMPG010000153.1 GCA_013203855.1 bacterium | reverse complement strand
GTAATGGCAGTAGGACTGGATCGTGTCCACCTCGACCCGGTCGATGACGTAAGGGAAAAGTTTCAGCGGCAGACAGGTGATTCCGACAAACCGGACCTTGCCTTGTTCCTGAACCTTTCGCAAGGCGGGGATGGTTTCCTGGATGATCTGGTCGACGTCGCCGAACTCCATGTCATGGACCTGGATCAGGTCGATGTAGTTCACGTTGAGGCGTTTGAGGCTTTCGTCCACGCTTCGGGTTACGCGCTCGGCCGAGAAGTCGCAATCCTCAACGTGCTCGCCGTAGCGGCCCACTTTGGTGGCGAGGAAGTAGCGGTCGCGGTCGATCTCTTTCAGAGCCTTGCCGAGGACGGTCTCGGCCTTGGTCAGGCCGTAGAAAGGCGACGTGTCGATCAGGTTGATCCCCATATCCAACGCCCGGTGGACGGTTCGGATCCCCGCCGACTCATCAATGTTCCGGAACGCGCCTCCCAGGGAGGAGCCCCCGAAGCCGAGGATTGAAACCTTCATGCCTGTCTTGCCCAATGTGCGGTATTCCATGAAAACGACCTTTCTGTAAGCTCAGAGTTTAGAGTTGATGTCGCCAATGCGCTCCGACCTTCAAGAGGGATCAGTCGGTTCGATCGACGCTGCGCTCTCCTCCGTCATTCCTCACCACCCCACTTGAAGGTGCGAGTCAGGTCCTTGAAGAACTCCCACCTCTTAGTCAGATGGCGAAACCTCCCTGCAACAATCCCCGGACTGATGCCTAGTTCCTCAGCCAGTTCCCGAATCTCAGCCCTTGTCGTAATGCCTCTGATTCGCGCATTGTGTTTCGCCGGAATAAGCGTTTCGGCCGCAAAACGATCGGCCTTTCGCTCCTCCGGATCATCACTATCTTTGTCGGCAATATACAGCCGTTGTTTCTTCCCATGAAGGACATGATCGGCCTCGTGGAAGAACGAGAACCAGAAGATATCCTCTCCCTTTCCCCGAAGACTCAGCAAAACCATTGCCTTCTGGGGCGAGAGCCATTTGGTGGCCCCATTCCATGGTACCTTGGACATTTCGCGCACTAGGGCGAGCGCCACACCCGCCTCAGCACAAAAACGTCCCATCTCCCTCTGTATGACGCTTCGATTCTCCCGCGTGAGATATCGGATAGCCTGCACGGCCTTCTCGAATTTTCCCCTATCGAAGGGTGCGCAGTCAATTTGCTGTGCCTGCAATTCGCCCAGCCGGATCCACGCCGAGGCAGGCCCATGTTGCGTTTCGAAACATCGGGACCGTCGTGCCGCTACCTCTGGGGCTTCCCAGACCTCCTCCCATGCTTGAACGCTCGAGACACCGTAGAACTTAAGTGTTGCCTGCAACAGGTCAACCTTGTCGGTCGCATCGGGGATAACACCACGCGCGACTAGTTCCCCTGTCGGGATGCTCCTGAGCCATTCGACACTGCGTTCGAGGTCCCTTCGCTGCTGAATCTTGCTCAGTTGCTCCCGGTACTGCATTTCAAGGTTATTCCATAGGCGTGCCGGCACTCCCGTCACTAGCTCAAACCTGTTGGCTGTTTCGAAGCTGATCGGCTGTTCTCCTTTCAGGATGCGAACGATGGTCTGTTCCGTCAGCCCGGTCCGCGTAGCCAAGCTTTTCTGCGTCATGTGGAGGCTCGATAGCACCTCAGAAAGAGTCTCCCCGGGCGGCACAGCATAGTCGGGTTCATATGGATATCTGCGTTTGATTTTCGTGGACGTGGTCATTTTCGTGCTCTTCTCTGGTGCTTCTTGTCGTGAGTATCTTCCACAGCGATCACCTCGATCTCCGTGACCCTTAGGCGGTCAATACCGCCATCTTCGCTCTGAGGCACTGGATCGTTGGCGACCACAAAAAGCAGGCGACGGGGGTACTCCAGATCCACCGAGAAAACGCCCTCCCGGTTTGTCAACTCATGACAGCGGGGTGGTGGCAGATGAGAGATGTCGGCGAGCGTGTCGGCCGCGTTCAGTTCCATCAGGCGCCGCTTGAGCAGTTCGCACATCTTTGGCCCGTATGTTTTCTGCATGTGCTGCTCCTGGGAGCACTGTTTCTGCAGCTTCGACGTCCTGAAGTATATCTCCATGCCTGCGCCTTGTCAAGGAATCTATTAACATTTCTTGTTAATCATATATGGCGAAGGTGTCCGGCGATGTATCCAACAACTCGCGCAACTCACCTTCGTAGCATTTCCAGTCAGCAACGGGTTCTTCAGGCCCGTTTCGGCCTTTGACAGTCTTGCTCATTGCGCCCGAGAGCCCAGTCTCTTGTTTCCCGCAGCCCAGATAAGAAAGTCAATGAGCTGGGGAACAGCACAGTCCTCAAGTTCCGGACACTGCCGCAACAGCCTTCCCAGAATTCCCCTGATCTTTTCGTTCTCTCCCCAAGCCATGTAGTTGGCCCGTATTGCTTCCAGGTTGGAGATAAATCCGGCGATACGAAATATCGGGCTTCCGGCCGAGGGTGGACCGAGGCCGAAGAAATCGCTGACGTGCCGGTCGAATATGGGGCGGTTTTCGTCATGGATCGCCACAAGTTTCGACACGAATGAGCACTGGAGAGAATGGTCCCCTTTCCGACGAGGAAACTGGTAGAGATCCTGCAGGATATCAGTGTAGGGATCTCCGGAACCATCGCATTCAAGCCCGAACAGAATCTTGAAATAGCGGTCCTTGAAGGCCTCGGTGAGACCGGCTGAATTCAGCCCATAGTACCGGGCAAAGAGAGGTCGAAACTCGCCTTGATAGCCATCCGGTTTCCCCCTCAGCAGATCTCTTAGGCGGAGATAGATGGCGAGACCCTTGCGATCAATACAATCGACTGCCAGATCCAGGATTTCGAGTTGGTGGACATTCGGGCACTGCGTCATATCACCCCTTCCCGTCTCAGCGGTGAGTCTCGCCTGTCCCGGCAGTTCAATGGACTTCCGGGTTTGCAGCCGAAAGATTGCAGTTTGAAGTTCATGGTCCCCGCTCTACCTCTTCTTCTATTCTTCCCTTCTCCTCTTCTCCCTTACCCCGCGATGTGAATCATGGCCTTCACGACAGCGTCTTCGTAGTGCTCGACGAGATCGAAGGCTTTCTGGGTTTCTTCGAACATGAAGTGATGGGTGATCATGAAATCGACATCCGCCTGTCGCTCGGCCACCAGTTTCATGGCGTCCTCGACGCATTCGTTCTGACGCCGGACGTTTTGGATACGGACCTCGCGCCGCCGGGCCTGGTCGATTGGGAACGAAATCCGGTCGCTGCGGGGGATCCCGATCAGCATCAGTTTGCCGCCCGGCTTGAGCATCCGCATGGCCTGGTCGATGGTTTCCTGCTGGCCCGCGCACTCATAGACGGTGTCCAGGCCGTTCGGCTCCATGCGCCGGATTTCCTCGACGATGTCGACCTTTTCGGGATTCGCCGCCCAGTCTGCGCCATGTCCCGCGGCGAGTTCGGCCCGATAGGCGCGGATGTCGGTGACGTAGATCTTCGCGGCTCCGAGTGGTCGTGCGCAGACCATCACGCTCAGGCCGATGGGGCCCGCACCGAGGATGGCGATCTTTTCGCCTGGCTTGGGCTCTGAGAGTTTCACCGCATAGTACCCGATAGACAAAGGCTCCAGTAATGCGCCCTGATCGAGCGTCATCGCGTCGGGAATCTTGTAGCAGCTGCGGCCGGGCATGACGATGAAATCCGTGAGACAGCCCTCCGCCTGACCCGGACAGCCGAGGAACGTGAGATTGCGGCATGTGTGAAAACGACCCGCTTTGCATTGGTCGCACTCGAGACAGAAAGACGCCGGGTCCACCGTCACGCGGTCGCCCGGTTTCAAGTGCTTCACCGCCGAGCCGATTTCCTCGACGAACGCGGAGCATTCGTGGCCCACGACGAAGGGATATTGCACGACCTGGCTGCCGATCTTCCCCGTCTCGTAGTAGTGTACGTCCGATCCGCACACGCCGATGGACGCTACCCGCAGGAGGACTTGGTTGTCCTTCTCGATTTTCGGATCGGGCCGCTCCGTCATTTCCATCTGATCAATGCCCGTCAGTTGTATCGCTCTCATTTTCCGTCTCCAGTTTTGGCTATTTCGCGCCAGGTTTCGCGGCTCGATTGTTTCTCCAGACTCTTGAACGCCAGTTTGACGGCTTGTCCCGCTTCCTGCAAGGCTTCTTCACGCCGCCCCATCGTCGCCAGATGGCGCGCCTTCTGTTCGTGATAGGTCGACTTCAGGGGATGGCGCGCGATGGCCTCGTCGATCCGTCGGAGGGCCTCATCTCGTTGTCCGCCTCGCCACGCCACCCGTGCCAGATCGGCTCGAATTGAAGCCGAATCGGGATGAAGCCGCGCAGCGTGAATCAGGTCGGACTGCATCTTATCGGGCCGGTCCACCACGTGCCAAGCATAGGCCCGCAACTGGAGCAGGCGGGGATTCTCCGGCTGCCAGCTCACGGCCCGGTCGGCCAGCCGGAGCGATTCCCTCGCCAGCTCGGGCGTTCTACGCGAGCCGGGCGTCAACTGCTCCATGGTATCCCACGTGTCTCGTGTGCGCTGGGCATACAGAGATCCCATTTGGTCAGGCACGATCACAAGCGCCAGGGCGCAGGCCGAAACGGCCAGAGAGAGAATCCAGACGGCAAGGGATCTTCGCGATCGGAGGATCTTTCTCTCAGGCTGCACAGTCGTGGGGGAGTGTGTCACATTCCGATTGTTACCTGCCGCGCATAGCGCCCCGGCCAGGAGACAGAAGTCCAGAAGGACCTCCCGGACGCTCAGAATATACTCGCCCAGCCCGTCGACGAAAAGCAAAACCAGAACCCCGCCGAGGCCGAGATGAAGGGTCGAAATCGTCCCCCGTTGAAGACCATCCCATAGGCGCTTGGCCAGAAGAAAAAGGAAGCCCAGAAACAACCCCAGCCCCAGCAGCCCCGACTCCACCAGAACCTGCAATGGATAATTATGAGCAAAGGCTGTCTCGTCCGCTCCGAATAGGCGATAGCGCGAGTACAGACGTTCATATCCCCCGAGCCCATGCCCCCAAAGAGGCGCATCGCGCCACATCGCCAAGCCACTCCGTCCGTAGTAAACCCGCTGCATGATCGTGCGGGCCTGACGAGGTGTGCTGGAATCATCTGGGCTGACAACCGGAACGGTCTGCGTCTCTGCAAAGACGCTTGCCTGGGGCGAGGGAGCGAAATGGAAAAGGAGGATCAGTGCTGAGATCGCTACGCTGAGGAGGAACGTTTTCCCGGAGTTCTTTCGGGGCCAGCTCAGTGCCGCAATCGCCACAATTCCTGCCGCTCCGAGCCCCGTCACGATCATTCCGCCCGCGGAACCTGTCCTCCAGACGGCATACAACACAGCCGCGAT
Organism: bacterium; assembly: GCA_013203855.1. Lineage (GTDB taxonomy): Bacteria > Sumerlaeota > Sumerlaeia > UBA8349 > UBA8349 > JABMPG01. Next base: position 1,932 of record JABMPG010000153.1, on the reverse strand, counting down.
CCCTGCTCCGGACGCTATCCTGAGCCCCTTCTTCCCGCGAGTTCCCGCGAAAACCGCCGCCAGCAACGGCAGGCACGCCCCTAGAAAACCGGCCAGCACGTTCGGATTGCCGAAACGGGAGGAGACGCGTCGGATCTCCAGGGCGTGCGCGATGCTTTCTGCGATCTGATTTCCTTCGTCCAGAAGCCCCGATCTCCGCAGTTCCGCCAGTTGCCTTGGATACAACACGTGATACTCGAGAATCGCGTGAAGCGAAAAAACGACCGTTAGAGAGCAGAAGAAGCAGACCACGAGCCACAGGCCGACCTGCCGTCGTTCTGGGAAAAGCGTCGCCCCGGCCCGCGCGAGAAAAGCCCCGATCCAGAAAGCCGCCCCCGCCAGGACGAGGGTCCCGACTTCGGGCGCGCCCCCGGCCGGGACCGGCGAGAAAGCCGTCCGCACCCATCCCCAGCCGGCACAAAGCAGAAGCATCCCCCCCGGCCCTGCCAGTCCTGTCAACGGCACGCGACTTGCCACCGCGAGGGCCAGGGCCAGGGCCGAGGCCAAGGTGAGCGCGATTGCCTGCCACATCCCCTGGAGAGGATAGGCCTGGCCCGGCTGCCAGTGCGACCACGCCAGAATCAGCCCGACCAGAAGAGCCGTAGCTCCATAGGTCCGGCGGGAAGGATCGACTGCAAGAGAGGTGATATCACTGGAAGATGCCATGACAGGCGGCTGTTCTTGGACCTCGCCGACATCCGATTTGCCCGGAGGGGAAATCCATGAATAGCCGTAGGCGTCAGCCTACGGAACTCGGGTATGTCTTAGTGCAAAAACCACCGGGTCCCCGACATGATCATCGTCATGCCGTAGCTCTCCGCGGCCTCGATCACCAAGTCGTCCCGCACCGATCCCCCAGGCTGCAGGACGAACTGAACGGCGCTGCGGCTGGCGCGGTCGACGTTGTCCCGGAAGGGGAAAAACGCGTCCGAGCTCAGGCTGACGCCTTTGAACTTGTCCAGCCAGTTCCGTTTCATGCGCGGGGTAAGCGGTTTGGCCACCTCGACCAGTTTCGAGTTCAACTCCTCCCGCTCGGGGTCCGACAGCTCGTCCCAGAGCAGGTACTGATCGATCACATTCATCTTTTCCGGTCGCTTCAGACCTTCGATAAACTGCAACTCCCGCACCCGGGGATGCTGCTGGAGAATCCATTTGTCCGCCTTCGAACAGGCCAGACGCACGCAATGCACGCGCGACTGCTGGCCCGCGCCCGTCCCGATCACCTGCCCGTCGTAGGCCACCGTCACGGAATTCGACTGGGTAAACTTCAGCGCCACCGTCGCCACGAGCAGGTCCTGACGGGCGTCGTCGGTCAGGTCGTTGCGTTGGGTCACCACGTTCTTCAGAAGTTCCTGCGTGACCTTCTCCCGGTTCCGGCTTTGCTCGATTCGAAACCCCATGGCATCGCGATATTCCATCTCGGGTGGTTCGTAGTCCGGATCGATTTCGAAAATGACGAAGTTGCCCTTTTTCTTTTGCTTCAGGATTTCCAGGGCCTCCGGCTCGTATCCCGGCGCGACGACCGCGTCGGAAACCTCTGGTTTCAGCAGCAGGGCCGTCGGCATATCCACTACGTCGCTCAGACCAGCCATGTCCCCGAAGGAGGAGAGACGGTCGGCGCCCCGCGCCCGGGCGTAGGCCGTGGCGAGAGGTGGCAGTTCGCTGTCGCCCACCATGTAGACTTCCCTGAGGACGTCGGACAAAGGTTTGCCGATGGCCGCGCCGGCGGGGCTCACGTGCTTGAACGAGCTTGCGCCCGGCAGCCCCGTCGCCTCCTGAAGTTCCTTTGCCACCTGCCACGCCGCCAGTGCGTCCAGAATATTGATGTAGCTTGGCTTTCCGTTCAGAATTCGAAGCGGGGCGGTCTCGCCGTTAAAGACGAGCCGGGCCATT
>JABMPG010000152.1 GCA_013203855.1 bacterium | reverse complement strand
GGTCGTGCCGGTGCGTTGCGAGCCCTATTTGGAGCGGAGAGACGAGGCGGATCTGGTTTTTCTGCGGATCGGGCGGCAGGATATGTCGCGGGAGCTCGGGTTCGATCTCTTGCAGCAGGCACACCTGGCCCTGAAGAAGGGCGGGAAGTGTTTCATCGCGCAGGAGGGCAAAGACCCTCAGATCCAGCAGCACGCCGCGGCGCTCTTCGGTGGCGTCACGCTGATCATGCAGAGCGAGGGGGACCGTCTGCTGGTGGGGAAAAAGAGGGGCCCTCTGGAGGAGATCACGAGCTATGCCGCCGAGTTCGAGCTGACCGTGCAGGGGAAGGAGCCCGTTACGCTCTCGACAGTGCCGGGCGTTTTCTCGCACCGGCAGGTCGACGCGGGTGCCCTCGCGCTGGCCGAGGTGGTCGAGTCGCAGCCAGGTGATAGCGTGATCGACATGGGTTGCGGCAGCGGAGCGATCGGGATTTCCCTCGCGCGGAATCAGGAACTCACGCGCATCTGCTTCGTCGATTCGAACTCGCGCGCCACGCTCCTCACCGAGAAGAATTGCCTGCGCAACGGCATCGAGAACGCCGAGGTGGTCCTGAGCGACAAAGGCCCCGAGGGGGACGGCGAATTCACGCTCTTCGTGGGCAACCCGCCGTATTACTCTAACTTCCGGATCGCCGAACTCTTCGTCCGGACCGCTCACCGTGCGCTGAAACCCGGTGGCCGCGCCTACATCGTGGCGAAGACAGCGGAGTGGCATCGGGACTTTATGAAGCAGATCTTCGGCAACGCGGAAGTTCTGAACCGCCGGGGGTACGAGATCGTGAAGTCGGTGAAGTCGCAAGAGAAATGAATTGGGATGATGCGCTTATCCAAGGGGCTCTCGACGTTGTGCAGGCTTCTCCCGGCGAGTGCTATCGAACCGACAAATCGTTCAGGTCGTTTCGCAAGGAATCCGTCAGGCGCTCTCGGATGTTGAGCCCCGAGCGGTTCGGTAAGGAGAACCCGCGCCACGGCTTTCAGAAGGATCGAAATCAGCCCCGTCAGGGGCGAGCCGTGAATAGCCGTAGCCGAAAGATTGCGGGCCATGCGACAATTCTTACAGGACCCTGGAGGCGTCTCCCTATTCCCCTATTCCAGAAAGGCATTCACTATGGCCGAACACGCAACCATCAAGAATCTGGTGATCGATTCCTATCAGTCGGAAGGAGGGATGCCTGCCTACGAGAAGTTGACCGAGATGGTTCGACGGCAGTTTCCGAACAGCAAGTGGAGTGCGACCCATTACGCATGGTACAAGTCCCAGATCAAGACAGGGAAAATTCAGTTGACCTCCGAGGTGGTGGCGGGAAACTCGGATGAATCGGAGGATTCCGTTGAGGCGGCCATTGAGGAATCTCTCGATGCGGTGATTTCCCTTGAACGTGACATTCAGGGCTATCTGGGTAGTCGTCTTTCCGATCTCGAAGAGGGCCTCGTCCTGAAAGAGAACGGCGTGGAGTTCAGCACCGATGCGGGCCGAATTGATCTGCTGGCAGTCGATCGGGACGGTGTGCCTGTGGTGATCGAAGTGAAGGCGGGAAGGGCAAGGGATAGCGCTTTTGGACAGTTGCTGGGATACATGGGGTGTCTCTCTGAGTCGCAGGAAAATGGAGAGCGAGTCAGAGGCATCCTGGTCGCGTCCAGTTTTGACAAGAGAGTCGTCTACGCAGCAAGGTCCCTGCCGGAAGTGAAGTTGGTCGGCTACCATGTGAGTTTTGAATTTGGCGAAGTTTCGTAATGTAACATCACATTGTTTTGGGAGCATCGAAACTGATCCGCATCACCGCAGGCGAACTCAAGGGTCGCATCCTTAAGACGCCCAAGGGCGATGTGACCCGACCGAGTCCGGCGCGGCTGCGCGAGGCGCTGTTCAACGTCTTGGGCGAAGAGGTGCGCGACCGCGTGTTTCTCGATCTCTACGCCGGGTCGGGGGCGGTCGGTTTTGAGGCGCTGAGCCGGGGCGCTCCACACGTGGTGCTGGTTGATCGAGCGCGCGCGGCCGTGGCGTGCATCAAGGACAATCTGCGCCTGTTGCATCCGGGACGGCGCGTCCAACTGTTGGCCGAGCGGCTGCCCGCCTGGCTGAGAACGTCCGGCTTTCCGCCTGGCCTGCCTCTCTGCATCTTCCTCGATCCGCCCTTTCACGAAGGTCTCGCCCACGAAACCCTCGAGATACTCGGCGAAGTTACACCGATACCACCTGGTCCGGGCTGGCAAAACAGCCTGGTTTTCGCGCAGACCGAAAAGGCGGCCGAACTCCAGGAAACCTACGGCCCCTGGAGCCTGCTCAAACGCTACAAGCACGGGGATTCGGCGCTGTGGGTCTATGAGCTGGGGGAAGGGGAGCCGGGGACCGACCATGACGATCCGGCGAGTGAGGGATAGCAGAAAACTCACGCAGAGGCACAAAGATGCGGGGGGAAAGACAGGGCCCAATGAGACGACCGGGCCTCCCAGAATCCCTGCTGGCTCATCGCCTCGGCGTTTCCGCTGAGTGTCTAATCCCATTCGTAGCCTGTAAGGAGATCCTCCCATGTTCAGACATTTCATCACCGCAGCATTGATGCTGTTCCCTCTCTCGGGAGGCGCCACGCCGAGCGTTTTCGATGTGAGCGACTATGGCGCCGTCGGAGATGGTCGAACGGATGACGGGCCCGCCGTGCGCAAGACCATCGACGCCGCACTCAAATCCGGTCCGGGCGCGACCGTGGTCTTTCCCGAAAAGACGTATCGCCTGGGCAAGACCGAGGGCGGCGGGGCGCAGATCGCGCTTCGCGACGTCGAGGGCTTGCGCATCGAGGGGAACGGATCGCTTCTGATTCTTCATCCTCACAACGGCGTCTTTGAGATCAACGGTTGCCGCAACGTGACCGTCACCGGCTTCCGCATCGACTTCGATCCCCTCCCCTTCACCCAAGGCACGATCCGAGCGGTCCAGGCCGATCCCGGTTATTTCGATCTTGAGATTCACGAAGGCTATCCACTCCCGCCAAGCGATGAGGCCATGAAATCGAAGATAGGCGAAGGGGCGTGGCAATGGGGCTCGGTCATCGATCCGGCGGAGCGGCATCGGCGATGGGATGTCTCGCCGCACTATTTCATCGAGTCGGTGACCCCCGTGCCGGGTGCCGACCGCGCGTATCGCGTTCAGGTCAAGCCGGACTATGTCAAACACCTGAGTCCGGTGAAGCCGGGAGATCGATTCTTCCTGCCGCTGATGCTGACGCCCGAAGGCGATACGGCCCGCGGCACGAACATGTGGGTGCATCGGTCGGCGGATTGCGCGATGGAGAACATCACAGTCTACACCGGGCGCAGCGGCATGGTATGGGCGGTGACGGGCAACGAGGGTCCCGTGGCGTTCCGCAACAACCGCATCGAGTTCAAGCCCGGCAGCGATCGGATCTGCACGACGTGGAAGGATGGGGTGCACGTCAAGGATAACCGGGTCGGCCCTTTGTTCGAGAACTGTTACTTCGAGGGGATGCTCGACGACAGCATCAACCTGAGCGCGAACACGGGCATGGCCGAGGAGGTCGTGTCCGAAACGGAGTTCGTGCTGATGGGCGCGGGCTTTCGTGTGGACGACGAGGTGATGGTCTATGATCCGGTCTCGGGCCGCATCCTCGCCGAAACACGCGTGACGGAAATCTCGACCGAAAACAAGCGGCGTATCTTCACCCTGGCCGATCCCATTCCGGGCGTGATCACGGGAACCAAGCGGCCCCACACGGACATCGAGAGCACGCACTTCTACAACATGAGCTACGCCAACCGGGGCTTCATCGTCCGCAACTGCACGTTCATGCCTCAGCGGCGACACGCCATTCTGGTGCGGTCCTGCGACGGGCTTATCGAGGGGAACACGATGGATGGCGTGGGCGGCTCGGCAGTGGAGATGGCCAATGAAGTCGGGTGGTTCTACGCGGGCCCGTTCCCGCGCAACAACATCATCCGCAACAACACAATCCGCAACACCCAGGCCACCGCCATCCGGATCTACTCAACAAAAGGCGCCCATGTCCGAAACATTCAGGCGCTCGACAACACGATCACCGTCCTCCCGGGCAAGGCCGGGATCTTCGTGAGCCGGGCCCAGGATGTTCTGCTGAAGGGGAACCGGATCCTGGATCAGGAAGGCAACGCGGTCGGCGAGAAGGGGGTCGAAGTGGCCGAGTCGAAGAACGTGGTTATAGAATTGGCGCGATATAGCATTTCTCGAAAATAATTGCGCGATGGGGCGTTTTTTCGCTAGACAAACCATATGGTTAGTGCCATAATGCGGG
>JABMPG010000151.1 GCA_013203855.1 bacterium | reverse complement strand
TCGACGTCGACGCCGCCGACCTCGATGAGGATGTCGCCCTGGCGTACGCCGGCCTGTTCGGCGGGGGAATCCTTTTCGACGTCGGAGATGAGCACGCCGCTTTCCGCCTTGGTGAAGGTGTCGGTGAAGAAATCTTTCAGGGGCTGGAGTTTGAGCCCTACCCAGGCTCTCTGCACGGTCTCGTGCTGCTGAAGAAGGCCGCAGATGCTCTTGACCACATTGGATGGAATTGAGAATCCGATGTTTTCGCCGAAGAAAATACCGAGGGTATTGATGCCGACGATCTTGCCGTCGATGTTGACCAGGGGCCCTCCGCTGTTGCCCGGATTGATGGCAGCGTCGGTCTGCAGCCAGGTGTTGTAGCGGAACTCGGATTCGAAGCCGAGATAGCGGCGGGTGTTAGATAGGATGCCGAGGGAAATGGATCGGTTGAAGCCGAAGGGGCTTCCGAGGGCCATGACGAAATCGCCCTCGCGCAGACGCTCGGAATCGGCGAACTCCCCGTAGGGAAGGGGCGTCTTACCCTCGACGTTTCGGAGTTGGAGGAGCGCCAGATCGGTGTCGGGGTCGCGGCCGAGGATGTCCGCGGGTAGCTGGTCCTTGTCGGAGAGGACGCAGTTGACCTTGATGGCTTTTTCGACGACATGGTTGTTGGTGATAACGAGGCCGTCTGGGGAAATAATGACGCCGCTGCCATAGACCTGGTGTTTGGTTTTCTCTCCCGATGTGTATTCCTCGACGATGGGCTTGACGAAGACGAGGGCGGGGAAGACGCGGGATTTGGCCCGGTCGATGATCTCTTGGAAATTCTCGGGCTGTTCGGCCACTTCTCGTTCCGGGTGGGCGCAGGATGACAGGAGGGTCAGGCACAACAGGAACAGCCAAGTCCCCTGCATCTTTTTCCCCGCAATGTCGATCATGTTCAGTTTCCGTTCGAGGTCAGATTCACCAAGATCCTTCGCAGGGGGTCAGCATCCCCCAAAGCTGGAGATGCGGTCAAGGTTTTTGGCGTGAATTCGGGATAGGCGGTTTGCGCACGGTCTCCAGAATCCGTGGTTTCCCGGAGCCCTTTTGCTTTGCTCATTCGAGGGCGCGAGAGTATAAGTAAACAGACAAGGTGGAAGTCAATTTTCCAGAGCGAGGTGCGAAACATGAGAGCCGCTTTCTCGATTAACGTGTGTGTTTGCTTCTGCACGGTCATCCTGGCGATGGCCCCGTTCTTTTCCCAAGGGCAGGTTCCTTACCAGTTCGACATTATCCCAGAAGAAAGCCCGGTGCACGTTGAGGCCCGTCTGCTCTACAATGGCATCGAGATCGGATCGGAGGATGTGGATACACGTCTGGAGGGGTCTTTCAGCAGTGTATATGAGCCGAGCACCGGCACCTTGAGCACGGTGCAGGTGACGAACCTGCGTATTGAGTTCGAGGACGACGACATCCGGATTGAGGAAGATCGGAGTATTGGCGGTATCGGCGATGTTACGGTGGTTATCTTCCTGCGATCCCTCGAAGCTCACATGGTGCAGGAGGCAAGTGTTTCGATGATCGGCACGGGAGGCTCGGCGACCATTCAGAATCACGAGATCCTTCTTACGGGCGTCCTGCCATGGGAGTACGTGATTGATCCCATTTTCGGATCGAACATCGAAGACGACGGGGAAGAAACGATCGAGGAGAGCATCACCGAGGAGTTTACGTACACTACTTCGCCGACGCTGAACCTGGTGGAGGGGGAGACCGTTACCGCCCGCCTGAGTTTTCGTAGGAATTTCGACGAGGATCTGGGCAGCGGGTTTGAGGCGGAGATCGACGTGGATATCACGGCGGTGGGCCGGGCTCAGGTGCCGGCCGGAGGGCCCTCGAACGACGATCTGGCCGATGCGCAGGTGATCTCCGGGACGATGGGACAGGTGAGTCAGAGCAATGCGGATGCCACGAAGGAAACAGGCGAACCCGATCACGCGGGCCGGCCGGGAGGGGCGTCCTTGTGGTATTCGTGGACGGCTCCGGCATCGGGCGTGGCCCGTTTCCATACGTTCGGCAGCGATTTCGACACGGTGCTGGGCGTGTATGTGGGCACAGGTTACGGCGATTTTCTCGAAGTGGCCAGCAACGACGACCTCGGGACGGTGACCAGCGCGTTGGACCTCCGGGTGATCCAGGGGGAGATGTACTATGTCGCGGTGGACGGCGCGACGGCCACCGATACCGGACAGGTGCATTTGAACTGGAGCATGTTGATGGGAGCGGCGAGCGTCTGGTCGAATGACTTTGGCTTGAATGACGGCTGGCTGGCCGGGCGCAATCCGCGTTTCGTGGAAGACGTGGATGGCGACGGACGGGCTGATGTGGTGGGCATCGCCGACAGCGGGGTGTGGGTGGCCCTGTCGTCGGGCCAGGATTTCGGGCAGCCAAGCCAGTGGGCGCCAGGGTTTGGCTTCGATTCGGGCTGGTCGGAAGATCGCCATCCGCGTT
>JABMPG010000150.1 GCA_013203855.1 bacterium | reverse complement strand
TGCAAGCACCCGGCCCACGCATGCTTCGCTCGGGGACGAGGAGCCGCGCGCTCGCCCGAAATAGGAGAATGGTGGAGCGATTGCCGAGTCGCCTCAGTCCTACTCCTTCGGAAGGGCGTTCTCCTCAAACGTCTTGAGGAGATCGTGGACGGCGATGAGCAGAAATACTCCGTCGAGAGCGGCGCCTATATCCGGGAGAAATTCTTCGCCAAGTGCCCCGAACTCCTGGAGATGGTCGAGGGCTACAGCGACGAGCAACTGCGCAAACTCCGCCGCGGCGGGCACGATCCCCAGAAGGTCTACACCGCCTACAAATCCGCCATGGAACACAAGGGCGCTCCTACGGTGGTCCTCGCCAAAACAGTCAAGGGCTACGGACTGGGCGAGGCGGGCGAAGGCCGCAACATCACCCACAAGCAAAAGGAACTCAACGAAGACGAACTCCGCCAGTTCCGCTCCCGCTTTGGCATTCCCATCTCCGACGAAGAGGTGTCCAAGGCCCCCTTCTAACGTCCGCCCGAGGACGGCGAGGAAATGAAGTACCTCCAGGCCAGGCGCAAAGAACTGGGCGGCTTTCTGCCCGAGCGGCACGTGGACGCCAAGCCCATCGCGCCGCCCGACTCATCCTTCTTCGACGAGTTCCTCACGGGCACCGAGGGCCGGGGCGTGGCTACCACCATGGCCTACGTGCGCATCCTTTCCAAACTCCTCAAGGACAAGAAACTGGGCAATCTCATCGTGCCAATCGTACCCGACGAGGCGCGGACCTTCGGCATGGAGTCCCTCTTCCGCCAGTGCGGCATCTACTCGAGCGCGGGCCAGGTTTACGAGCCAGTCGATGCCAGCAGCCTGCTTTACTACAACGAGAAACAGGACGGCCAGATCCTCGAGGAAGGCATCACCGAGGCCGGTTCCATGTCCTCATTCATCGCCGCCGGAACGGCCTACTCCAGCCATGGACTGAACACGATCCCCTTCTTCACCTTCTACTCGATGTTCGGGTTTCAGCGCATCGGCGACCTGATCTGGGCCGCCGGGGACGCCCGAGCCCGCGGATTCCTCGTCGGAGCCACCGCCGGCCGCACCACCCTCAACGGCGAAGGCCTCCAGCACGAGGATGGTCACAGCCATCTCCTGGCGCACTCCGTCCCCAACCTTCTGACCTACGACCCGGCTTTCGCCTACGAGATCGCTGTCATCATCGAAGAGGGCATCCGCCGCATGTATGTCGAGCAGGAGGATGTCTTCTACTACCTGACTGTCTATAACGAAGTCTATCCTCAACCCAAGATGTCCGAAGGCGTGAAAGAGGGCATCCTGAAGGGACTGTACCGTTACCGCGCCAGTAAGAAAAATGATCCCACCGCCCGGATCAACCTCCTCGGGAGCGGCCCGGCCATGAACGAGGCGCTCAAGGCGGCCGACCTTCTCGAGGAGAAGTACAACATCGCCGCCGACGTATGGAGCGCGACCAGCTACAAGATGCTCTATATCGACGCCATGGACTGCGCCCGGTGGAACATGCTCCACCCCAACGATCCGCCGCGGGTTGCCTACGTCACACGGGCTCTCTCGGAGAACCCCGCGCCCTGCGTGGCCGTTTCCGATTATGTCAAGGCTCTGCCCGACATGATCGCCCGATGGGTTCCCGGCGTCCTGCGCTCCCTCGGCACCGACGGGTATGGCCGGAGCGACACACGGCGCGCCCTGCGCAACTTCTTCGAAACCGATCACCGGTTCATCACTCTCGCGGCTCTGTCGGCCCTCGCCGAGGAAGACACGATCCCCTATGAGAAGGTCACCAAAGCGGTCGGGGAACTGGATATTGACCCGGAGAAGCCGAATCCGATCTTCTGCTAGAACGAAGCACCCACATCAGAAAGGTTCACTGCAAATGGCCACCGAATTCAAACTGCCCGAGGTCGGCGAAGACGTGGAGAAAGCCACCATTGTTACTCTCATGGTCTCGAAGGGAGACAAGATTGAGAAGGACCAGCCCCTCATCGAGATCGAAACCGACAAGGTCACCCTCGAAATCCCCTCACCATCGGGCGGCACGATTCAGGATGTGAAGGTGAGCGAAGGCGACGAGGTCGAGGT
>JABMPG010000149.1 GCA_013203855.1 bacterium | reverse complement strand
GAGTCTGTCCGCTCGCGAAGACAATCTCCTTGAGCGAGTGGGCGCGTTGCAGGAAGAGATTAAGAAACTGAACAAGGACGTACGCAAGGCGCGGCAATCCAAGGCTTCTACATCGGTGGACGACCTGCTGGCGAAAGCCGAGGAGGCGGACGGAATCCGGATCGTCGCGGCCCGGATCGACGACGCGGATCCAGCGCAATTGCGGCAGCTGGCCGACGAGATCAAGCAGAAGGCGTCGGCGGTGGTGTGCGTGCTGGGCTCGGTGCAGGCCGATAAGGTTTCGCTGCTTTGCGCGGTGTCGGAGGGTGAGGCGAAGCGGGTGCAGGCCGGGGCGGTGATCAAGCAGGTGGCGGCGATCGTCGGCGGAAGCGGCGGGGGGCGGCCGGACCTGGCCCAGGCGGGCGGCAAGCAGCCGGAGAAGTTGGACGAAGCGATTGCGCAGGCGATGAAGATCGTGCGCGATTTGATCAAGTAGATTCAGAAGGAGAAGGATTTGGCCATGTCGTTCGATGCGATGAACACGGAACGTCCACTGCGGATCAAGGTGATCGCGTGCGAGATCTTCTACCGCGAGCTGTGCCTGTGCGCGGCACGGTCCACCAATATCGTCGATCTCCAGTTCCTCACGCAGGGCCTGCATGATCTGAAGTCGGCGAATATGTCCGAGCGGGTGCAGCGCGAGATTGACGCGGTGGATCCGGAGCGTTACGCGGCCGTGGCGCTCGGCTTCGCTCTGTGCAACAACGGAATCGTCGGTCTGGGTCATGCCCGGCTGCCTCTGATCGTTCCGAAGTCGCACGACTGCATCGCGCTTTTTCTGGGCTCGCGGGGCGAGTACGACCGCTATTTCGGCGAGAACCCGGGGACCTACTACAAGACCTCGGGCTGGATCGAGCGCGACGCGGAGAACTTGGAGGACGTGTCGAGCGAGAGCACGTCGCCCTTCGGCGCGCTGCGCAGTTTTGAGAAACTTGTCGAGAAATACGGCGAGGAAAACGCGCAGTACGTGGTGAGCATTCTGGGCGGGCTGCATAATTACAGCCGGATGACGTATATTCGGATGCCGGGCGTCGCGCCTCTGCCCTACGATCAGGATACGCGGGAACGGGCCGAGAAAACCGGATTGGTCTATGATGAGAAGGCGGGGGATTTCGCGTGGTTGCAAGCGCTCACGGACGGGCCGTGGGATGCGGATCGGTTTCTCGTCGTGCCGCCGGGGGGGCGGGTGGAACCGTCGTACGATGAGCAGGTTTTGAAGGCGGTCGTTTCGTAGGAGGGATCTCTCGGGCCAGTTCAAAAGAGGGAGGGGAAGGCGATGAGCCGGCAGATTTCGGAGGGGCGGAAGACGATCTACTATGTCGGCATGGCGCTTATGGTTATCGGGGGGTTGTTGTTCCTGTCCACCTTCCTCACCTTCGCCTTGTCCATGGCATCCAGCGTTCGCCATTTCGGGGGATCTTTCGGCCCGCCGCGCGACATGGCTACCGCCCCCTTCCAAGCCTTCGGCGGAATGGGACTCCTGATCGCAGGAACCTTTCTACGAAAGTTGGGCACCCGGGGCCTGGCCGGATCAGGCGTCATTCTCGACCCGGAGCGGGCCCGGGGCGAACTGGAGCCCTACTCGCGCATGGCCGGCGGGATGATTAAGGACGGGCTGGAAGAAGCGGACATCCATCTCGACAAGACGGGATCGGAGCGCGTCATCATGATCAAGTGCCGCTCCTGCGGACATCTGAACGAGGAAGACTCTAAGTTTTGTCAGGAATGTGGAGAACAATTTTGACTGATGCCGATCTGAAACCACCGAAGGACATCCTGATCTCGGAGCCCCATCCCCGGATGGAAAGGGAATCATTCCTCGGGGGTCGCTACCGGGTCCTCTCCCGGTCCGGGCTGTCGAGGGGTGACCGGCTGATGCTGGAGGTTTTCGAGAATCTTGCGGCGCCGCGCGTGCTGGATATTCTCGAGAGCTGGACGGGCGTTCCGGGCATGATTGCCCACGACCTGTTTCCCGAGGCGGATATCACTTTCCACTGTCTCGATCTGTTTCACGCGCGGCGGCTCGAGACGAATCTGTCGAGGAACGAGATGGTCGTGCCGG
>JABMPG010000148.1 GCA_013203855.1 bacterium | reverse complement strand
TTTCTACCCTGATAAAATGTATTTTATCGGAAAAAACCTCTTTTGAAGCTCTCAATTTTTGATAAAGTAGCACCTGAGATGTTTGGAGTATTCAAAGGACGTTTATTGTTGGTCAGGCTGATAATGCTCGCAGCGATGCTTGGGCTTATCGTCATCGGTATTGCCGCCTTTTATGCATCCGGAAATCCAGAAATTGCTCCGTCTTCAGGAAGTGGATGCCGAGATCCACATGATCGAGGATGAAGTGCGGCGGTATCCTGTGCTTCGCAAGGCCCGTCGCGACGAGGTCGAGCGGGTGCGGCACAAGCTGGACCAGGCGCAGGCCCGGCGTAAGGATCTCGAACTGCATATCCGTGAATCAGAGAGGTCGGTCGCGAGCCTGCGGGAGGATCTCGTGAGATTTCAGACCCAGCAGTCCCGGGTCAAGAATCAGAAAGAGTACGAGGCCCTGGAGCATGAGGTGACGCAGGCTCTGGAGAATATTTCGGCCGAAGATGAGAAGGGGCTGGAGTTTCTGGAAAAAGAGGAATTGCTGGATCGGGAGATTGCGGATTTGTCCGAGAACTTTGATCTGCGTCAGCAGGAGTGCGATGACGAGACCGCGCGTCTGGATGGACGGGAGCAGGAGAAGGCCCGACTGCTGAAACGGCTTCAGGACGAGCGTGCGCGGATCGCGGACAGCGTTGATGCGGCGGTTTTGCCACGCTATGAACGGCTGAAGGCGCAGTTTCCCGGCAATTGCGTGGTCCCGATCCGGGACGGCAATTGCGGGGGCTGTTTCATCCACATCCTTCCGCGTATCCTGCAGGAGATCCAGAGTTCAGGAAAACTGAGCCAGTGCGATTCGTGCAAACGGTTTCTTTACGCGGACTGAATGGCGGTTACTCGGTCTCCCCCGGCTCGGCGATGCAGTCGACCACCGTCTGGATGAACTTGAGGTGATACTTGCCGAAGTTGCGGCCTTGGGTGTTGCGCGTCATGCTGATGATCAGGTCGTGGTTCAGGTCGATGCGCAGCGTCGCGCCGGAGGCGGCGCCGTGGCCGAAACAACGATCGCTGAGTCCGTCACCTTTGTACCAGGTGGTTCCCACGCCGTACTGCGTTTCGCCGGGATTCTCGCCGAGCTGGCGGCTGAGCCTGGTGGGGAGCATGGCGTCGCGCGTTTCCTCGGCGAAGAAGCGCCAGGGACCGTAGGCCCCGCCGTTGAGGAGCATCTGCCCGATCTTCGCCATGTCCATCGCCGTCGACCTGGTGTTCCAGGAAGCGTTGAGGGCCTCGGTGTCGCCGCAGCCAAGGGGGCCCAGAAGGTGACGCTGGACGTAGAGCGGGTAGCATTCCCCGGTGACCTGTTCGAAGAGGTTGAGTCCCAGTTCCAGCGATACGCCGTTGTACTGGTACTTCTCACCAACCTTCGTAAAGGGGGCGAACTCGGCGCAGAGGTGCTCGAGTTCGTGATCGTCCTCGACGCGGTCACCGGTCATGCCGGCGGTGTGCGAATAGAGATGCCGCATGGTTGGCATCTTGTTGAATTTGGCTCCGCTGTGGGCCGGGGAATAAGTGTCGATAGGCGCATCGAGATCCATCAGTCCCTGATCGACGGCCATCATGACGCAAGTGCCGCTGACGAGTTTGCTCAGCGAGGCCATCCAGGTGAGTGTGCGGGTTGTCATCGGCTCGTCATCGCGCTGACCGTAGGCCTTGTGCAGGACAAGAACCCCGTGGCGCGCCACACACGCGATGAAGGGCTCATCCGTGTCGGCGGCCCATTCCAGCAGGACTCTGTCGATGCGCTGGGGAGCGTCATAGACCATTCCCGCTCCCGCCATCGTTCCCTCTCGCAACACGGGCGCGGGCGGGCCTTCGAGCTGGCTGGGGCAAGCGAGTTGCTTCGTAAAGCGATGGTCGTTTCCGTTCATGGCCCGCTTCTGGGCCAGCCACCACAGCCGATCACGCGTCCGGGGCATGTGATAGACGCTTCGGGCGCCTCCCACAGCCCCGCGAGCATGACGGCCAGCCAATGAGCCTGTTTGCGGTTGTCAAAAAGCCCCCAGTTGACCTGTTCGTTGATCGCGCGCCGATAGCGCTGCTGGACTTCCTCGCCCAGACCAAACTCCGTGGGCAATGCCAGGTTGCCGCCCAACTCTCCATTCCAGGGCTCCCAATTGCCCGGCAACCGGAAGAGCGTCCGATAGCGGGTGAAGAGGCGGCCGTCCTCCGCCGTTACCTTCACGACGGCCCCGTACCGGCCTGGCTTCTGCGCGATCTTCACGGGCTGGTGCGCCGCGTCATAGTACTGCACGTCGATATCGTACTGACCGATCGCCCCTTCAATGAAGACGGGCTGCTCGAAGTGGCAGGTGGGAAAGGTGTTCTCACTGAATAGGTGGGATGGCTCGAACCGGAGCGAGGCATCCAGCATTGCCTGTGCCTGCTGGCGATCGAGGGAGGGCAGTTCCATCGCGATTGGCGCAAGATGTCCCACCTGCACCGTCGGCGCTGCCAGCCCGTGGCCACCCGACAGAGCCGCCCGCATTGTGGCCTGGGCCCGGCCACCCGCGTCGGCGAGCCTGCTCTGGGCAATCACTTGCCTCCCGTCGCGCAACACGACCTTCTGGCCGGTGAGCTCGGCGGCACATACCACATCCGCCCGCACCCGCCGCAGCTGCTCGTACTCACCGCTCGCCCCAACGAGAACCGCGTCACTGGCCTTGTTCCAGAGGCGGATACGGTAGGCGCGGGCCGGGTTGCGCCGTCGGGGTACCAGACCAGTTTGATTCGCTGTTCACCGTCGGCGTCGGTGTCGCTCAGGTGAATCTGAAAGGTCGCCTCGCTTCCTTTCTTCGCCGTTACGCCGATCACATTCCAGGGATAGCGGGCCTCGACGAGGTAGCCGCCGTCGATGATCGTGCGCGCCGCTTCGACGGTGGCGGGGACCTGGCGTCGGTCCTCCGGTCGCAGATCGTACACATGGGTTCGCAGTTCGGTCTGGGTGTCGCTGGCGCCCGGGGCGATTACAGCCAGCACGCGCATCGTGCCATCGCGTTTGCCACCGAAGTCGGTTTCGAGGCAATCCCGCTTCCACATATCAGCAGGCGCATCCGCTTCGTCGCACACATCGTCGAGCACCCGAACCGCGACCAGGAGCCCCGCGTCATCCCATGCCAGAGTCAACTGACCATCCAGATCCCTCGGCTCCGGCCATTTGCACTGCCATGGCGTAAGCACCTTCACCGCGTAGCCTTTATCCCCCCAGTCGCTGACATCGCCGTCCACGGTCACGTTCTCGATGCGCGGGATGTCGTAGACAATGTCTGCTGGATCGGCCGCCATCGCCTGCGCCGCCCAGACCGCCGCCAGCATGACTGCCATCGTTCCTAAAACTCTCATCGCCTGCCTCCTCAGGTAGTGGGGGCAAACCGAAAGTGAAAGACGCGCTGGATCTCGGCCGCGCCCTTGCCCGTGGAAAATTCCTTCTGGCGCCTCGAGTTTGCGCCATTCTGCACACGGGGAGAGCCCTGATTCCGCCAAGCCCTCGCGGGGGGGGGGGG
>JABMPG010000147.1 GCA_013203855.1 bacterium | reverse complement strand
GTGTGGGGTGTCGTGGTGTGTTCGGTCATTCATCTCGTGGCGCTGTTTTTTTTGCCTTTGACTGAACGGGAACGGTCGGAGCGGTGTGTGCGGGGGCCTGTGAGGCGTCATTATGACTGGTCGATTTTTTTCAGCCGGCCGTTTCTGGTGTTTGCTTTGGTGGCTTTCCTTGGGCGTTTCGGGATGATGGCGTACTATGGTTTCTTCACGTTGTATGTGGAGAACGAGTTGGGTTTCGCCCACGCGGGTTATATTTGGGCGCTGGGGCCGCTGAGTGAGATCCCGCTGATTTTTTTCTCGAGTCTGATCATTGCTCGGATTGGGGTGAAGCATATGCTTGGTCTGGCGATTCTTGCCACGGCAATCCGTCTCGCCGGATTCGCACTTGCTCCGAGCGTGGGCTGGATCGTTCCGCTTCAGTTTCTCCATGCGTTCACGTTCGGCGCCTATCATGCGGCGTCGATGCATTATATTCAGCGGATCGTTCCGCCCGATATGAAACAGAGCATGACAGCGGTTTTCGCTGCTTTTTTCCTGGGGCTTCCGGCGATTCTGGGGAGTGCTTTGGGTGGCAATATCATCGTGGTTTTTGGTTATCGCTGGATGTATGGGATTTACGCCCTGATCGCGGCTTTGGCGCTTGTGCTGCACTATGTGTTTGTCCAAGAGCCACGGTCCTACGGCGTGCCCGAGGAGATGTCAGCGGGCGTCGGCGGGTGAGAGATCCATGAAGGCCTGGCACATTGCTTCGATCGCTTCTGGCGTGTGGCCTACGGACTTCGGGTCGGAATACCATTTCGCGATGAAGCCGCCTTCGGGGCGGCCCAGGGCTCGCACCATGCGGGTCACGTAGTTCCGGATCTCGTCTTCATCGTTGCGTGGCATGACTGTCTGGATATCGACCGGGCACCAGAATGTGATCCGTCCGCCGAATCTTTCGCCCAGCGTTTCGAGTCCCATGTTCATTTGCTGGTCCATCTGGATGACGTCGAGACCGGCATCGATGAGGTCGTCGAGAATGTCCACGATGTGTCCGCAGCTATGGAGAAAGGTGGCCATTCCAGCTTGGTGAGCGGCGTCATACACCCGGGCGTAGCGGGGCTTCCAGAGATGTCTCCAACTGTCCGGTGAGATCATGAGGCGGTTCTGGAGCCCCCAGTCATCGCAGAAGATCAGGCCGTCCGCCCCTGCCTGGGCGTATCGTTCGATGGCGTAGAGGTTCATTTCGACGAGTATGTCCAAGAGGCGGGAGAGTTCCTCTTCGGCTTCGTGAATGTCCATCCATAGGTTTGAGAGCCCGCGCAGGAAGTGGGCCCTTTCATAGAGCGAGACGCCCGAGGTTAGTAGGAAGCGATCGCCTGCCCGGTCTCTGGCGCCGGCCAGGCTCTGCCAGCGGATCGGGTCTTTGATCTCGGGAACGGTCAGGGCCGCGAATTGCGACCATGTCGGGATGGCGGGTTCCGTGACCTCTCCGAGACTGGTGACGCCGATGTTGCTCCAGACGGAGCCCCATTCATCTCGGCCGCTGGGGGGACGGGCGTCGACGTTGGGGGTCATTCCGGCATGGGCGAAGTCCGAGCCATGGGGTTCGGGCAAGTCCCTGGGCAGGCGCGGCGCGCCTTCAAAGCGGATTGTGTTCCATACGATGTTTCGACTGTTTGGCATTGCGGGGCTCCCGGATACAGCATGATTGAAGTCTGAGGCGCTTGACCACGATGGGAAGATAGAGCAGGGCAACGGCGTTTACAAGGGGCTCATGGAGACAATCGGGACCGTTCCTGATTCGGACGTGCGGGCTGAATGTGCCGAGGCGCTGGCCTGATGACGGGGATTTCGACGGGAATCGCGATCTTTTGAATGTCGGGGCGGGGCGGATGGATTTCCAGAAGGTGCGCGGAACTTCCCGCTTCAGCCTTCTTTTCCGGCAGACGACGAGGCGGGATGCGTAGATGATGGAGCATGTCGGTTGTTCGAACGAGGCCCGCTGGGACGGATTCGGTATCGGAAAGTCCCCGTCTCAGTTGGTGTCGTCGGAATGAGGGGCACGAATCTCAACTGGAATGGCGATCTTCGGGATGTCCTTGCGAGTAGTGAATATCTCGATAAGATCATGGCCTGGCAGGGGGGCTGCAGGGCTTTGCGTAAAGCCCACCTGGAAATCAGCGATTGGCTTTGGGAGGCGATTGCCTCCCTCTCGGTCCATCTGTTTCAATGGAGCGGGCACAACCTCCAGTCTCCCGTCACGGCTGCGGCAATGGGTGAAAGAGATGGGTGCCGATGTGAGAAGATCAGAGATACGGATCGTTGCGGGAGGGGAATCCGTGTGCAGGACGAGGTGCTTGGGGCGCCATTCAAGTGAGTAACCGAAGCGGGCCGAGAGTGAAATAGTCTGGCGGGGCCGCGCCTCATCGCTGGTGTGCAAGATAATCTGGCGTTCGAGGGAAGGGCTGAGGGTGTAGGTTTTCGGGGCGAGCAGCTCGACGAACAGGACTGTCTCCTGGCCGGGAAGAATCCGTTTCGAACGGCAAGTCGCATTCGTCTGGCACCCCGCATGGACTTCGAAAACTCGCAGGGGCTTTTCTCCCCTGTTGATGAGGCGAATCTCTCTTTGAAAACGATAGTCCGGTCCGGGCTGGTACAGGCCGAAGTCCACGGTATCGGTTTCCAGGACCAGGGAAGGCGTCGTGCTTTCGCAGGCCCCGGGAGCGACGGGCGCCCCCTGACCCGCCGATTTCAGAAGAAGGCCGGCCATGATGACGACCAGCAGCCCCCAGCGGCGTCTGAGGGCGGGAATGTGGGGCGATGCTCTCATGGGATAAATGAAGCGCCTTCCTCCGGTAAGGGCGTCGGCACCGAGGAATCCGGTGAATAAAGTCGAAACGTGAAGGCCCAATACCCCATGATGTTGGTCGATTTCACTAGCAGCGTGTTGCGTCCTTTCCGGAACGATGCCGCCACGACGTCCTCATTCGGTACCAAGGGACGCGACCTTGTCGAGCGGAGGATCTCCCGACTGTTCAGCCAGATCGTGACGCCGTCATCGCTGCCGACGAAGAGGTCCCACGTCCGGGGGCGATCGCTCTGGATGAGAGTCAGGGCATAGG
>JABMPG010000146.1 GCA_013203855.1 bacterium | reverse complement strand
TTTCGATCCGCCGCGCGGGATCGCCCGCCAGCGACTGGAGGCGATCGGCGAGGCTCGTCCCATCATCGTCGGCGTCAATGAGAAAACCCGTCTTCCCATTCTCGATGAGTTCCGGAATCCCGCCCACATTCGCGCCTACACTCGGCATACCCAGCGCTGCGGCCTCGATAATCGTACGGCCGAAACCTTCGTCGTTCGAAACCAGCACGTTCACGTCACAAGCTTCGTACAGGCACACCACGTCCGGCGTGAAAGGGACAAACCGCACGATGTCCCGCAGCCCCTCCTTCGCCACGGCTTCCTTCAGATCCTTCTCGTAGTCGAGATCGCTCTTGCCCGGACTTCCCACGAGAAGGATGCAGAAATCGTGGGGGGAGCCGAGAGACTGGCGCAGGAGAGTCGCCGCCTTCAGCAGGAGATGAGGTCGCTTTCGGGGGCTGATGAGCCCAAACTGGGCCGCCACGAAGCAATCCGCGCCCAGCCGCAGGCTCAACCGGCTCTGCTCGCGGGTGTGGCGCCGCCTGAACTGATCGAGATCGACGCCGTTATAGACCACTTCAACTCGTTGTTCTCGGTCGGGCCAGACGGCGAAATCCTCCGAGGCGGCGCGGGACACGCAGACGATCCGCCGCGCGCGGGCCAGTTCGTACTTCTCGATCCGACGCGGTGTGATCGAAAGACGCATGTGTGTGATAACCGGCAGGTTTCCGGCTTTTCTCGCGGCGCGGATGGCATAAGGATTGGAATGGAATTCGTTGGCATGAATCAGGGCGACTTGGGAGTCCCGCGCTATGGCCGCCAGTTCTCGGATGCGCGATCTCCGACTGAGAAAGTATTTCGCCTTTCTCCACTCGCCCATGAACAGAGGCCGAACCGGGAACCCCGCGTCGCGCAACGCCGTCACCAGGTCCCCCTCCGGTTTGGTGGCCACGATGGGCCGATAGCGGTCCGGATCCAGGTTGGTCACCAGTTGAAGCAGCGACCGCCTCGCGCCGAGGAGCCTGGAACTGGGGGAGATATAGAGGATCGTGCGGGGCGTCATAGTGTGTTTCCTAAGAGTCACTTTCCTTCTTCTCGTACTCCTCGAGTTCGGGGAAAAGCGACATCTGCCCCGGCTCTTCAGGAGGCGTCGGCAGCCCGAAAGCCGTGGCAATCTCCTCCACCGTGCCCGGCCCCAGCCCGCGTACGCCTTCTATGTCTCGCAGGTGATGAAACGGTCTATGCTCCCTTGCCTCCATCAGACGCAGCAATACGCTTCCCGTGAGCCCCGTGGCGTCATGGATCGCGCTTGGCGTGCCGGACTGCAGGAGATCGACCGCGTCGCTCTCCGACCAGGCCGATCCCTGTCCGTTCTCTCTCGCCGATGCCCGGTCCGTCAGCTCCGCGATCCAGTCGCGCCAATTCTCGCGGGCCGGTATGGGATGGGCACCGAGTTTGACGAGGGCCGCCGGGCCCGGGCCGCTCTCGGGATGCATTCTCACCCAGACCCGCTTCCCCTGTCGAAGCGCCGTCCGCGAAGCCTCCCAAGTGCCTCCCGAAGTGCCTGCCTGAGAGACCAGAACATCGCGCGCCATGCCCGTAATGAAACCGTTGCGCTGAAGGGCGAGCCGTGCGCCCCAAGGCGACCGAGGCGGAAAGGCGCTCGCGATCAGCAGGTTGCCCTCCTCGATGAATTCCCCAACGGAGGCGTCCCCTCCCTTGAACGTCAGAAGTCCCTGGGCCAGAATCTGAACGCTTCGTCCGCCCGACTCCAACGCCGCGAACGTGGCCGCCCGGTCTACTCCCTCGGCGAAACCGCTCACCACTCCCAGGCCGGCGGATGCGACGGCCCGTGCCAGTTCCCCCGTAAAAGACAGCGTATTGTCCGAGGCCCGTCTCGCTCCGATCATCGCCACGGCTGGCTCATTAAAAAGGGTCACCTCTCCAGCACCGAAAAGGAGCGGCGGCCGGGATTGCCCGAAGGTGGCGGCGAGATGGCTGGGATACTCCGGCGAGTCGGCCGGGACGACGTTGATTCCCGCCCGACGGCATGGTTCCAGTGCGCGGGCCGACATCTCGGCCTTCCCCCGGGCCCGGGACACGCCCGAGATCAGACGAGGAGAGATACCCGCTTCAGCCAGCGTTTCCTCATCCGCCTCGAAGATCCCCCGAAGATCCCCGCTATTATTACGACGCCACAGTTCCACTACCTCGTGCGTCTCCGAGGTAGTCAGATCGGAACAGAAGGAGAGGGTGAACCAGAAGACGGAGTTTTCATTCATCGACAAACCTCGCGTGGGCTCAAAACGGCCCCCTGCATGATCCGAAATCAGACCCCACGAATGCAAGGCCTTTCCCGGTCTTGAAAAGATCGGACGCCTGTGTCAATATGCCGCGACTGGCGTGAGGCCCCATTAATGACAAGTACGATCAATAATCTCCGGCGAATCCTGCTTTGCGGCGTAGGACCGGTTCCCTTGGGGAATCCGGATCGTCTCTATGCCCCGGGCCTGCGAGTCTGGGGCTTCGGGCGTGCGCTGCTCGAGGCGGGCTGTCGGGTGGACCTCCTCGAGGTCGAATTCGGAAAGGCCGTCTCCGGTGGTGAGGGGCGCCTCCACGAGTTGTCACTCGACGCTTCGGGCGAATGCGGAGCGCTCGAGGTCTTCTCTCGGCCCCGACGGATCGATGCCGATCATCCCGTACGCCTGGTTAAGCGATGTCTCGCCGAGGCAGCCTACGACGCTGTCGTTTCGACCACAGACGTCATGAACGACGCTTGCGCCCGGGTCGTCGGGGACAAGCCCCTGTGGTGCGATTTCTTCGGACATCCCATGGCCGAGCGACAGAGCATGGCCTACGCCCTCGAGTCGGATGAGGGACTTGCCGACCAGTGGGACTACATTCTTGCGCCCCTGCTGCGGGCGGACCACCTGTCCGGTTGCAGCCAGGCCCAACGCTTTGCCATCCTCGGCGAAATGGGCGCCTGTGGCAGGCTGAACCGCTGGACCGACGGGATCGATCTTGTCTCCTCCCTGCCCCCGGCGGTTCTCTTCCCGAAATTCGAGAAGACAGGTTCCGCCTTTCGTGGGAAGGACGTTCCCGACGATGCCTTCGTCGTGCTCTGGACCGGTGGATACAACACCTGGGCGGACCCCCTCACCTTGGCCGACGGACTTCTCCGGGCCATGGAGCGCGAGCCCCGCCTCCGGTTTGTCTCGACGGGCGGCGCCATAGCGGGACACGACAACCGAACCTTTGAACGCTTCCAGGAACGAATCCAAGCCTCGCATTTTGTCGACCGCTTTCATTTTTCGGGCTGGGTCGAGACCCGGGATGTGCCGGACTATTATCTCGAGGCCGACGTGGGCATCAACTGCGAGCGTTGCAAACTCGAAGGCGAACTGGGAACCCGAAACCGCGTGATCGACTGGATCTGCGCGGGCCTGCCTGTCGTCTCGACCAATGTTTGCGAACTCACCCAAGACCTGGCGTCTCGGAAATTGATCGACACTTTTCCCGCCGGCGACGCCGAGGCGATGGCGGACGCGCTTGTGCGGCTCGCCAGCAGTCCGATCGATGAGAAGGGGTCCCGAACGGAGAAGGCGCGGCTTTATCTGCTCGAAAACTACCTGCCCGGCCGGCTTTTCGAGCCTATGATGAATTGGGCGCGCAGTCCTGTCCGAGCGCCGGACGTTCAGCGCGAAACGCCCCGGGATGTCCCTTTCGCCGTGCCCAACAATCCCCTCGCCCACCGGCGTTTCCGGGAGTGGAGACGCTCCCTCGAACGGGCCTCCGGTGCGATTGTTCCCGTCCGCAGACCCGGAATTCTAGGGCGTCTTTTCAGAAAACTCAGGGGTTGAGGCCTATTCCGGCCGCCCCGGTCCGAGCGGGTGTTTGCGAATCCGGTGCGGCTTACGGGGATAGCGCGCGGGTGTCGGGCCCTGTTTCTCCAACACCACAATCCGCAGATCCAGCGTCTCCCCGGCCATTTCCAGAGAATAGGGAAACTCCCGAACTTCCGCCCCACCGAGTTCATCACAGGCGGGCTGGGCGGTCAGAACCTCGGTGGCCGACAGCGGACCCTTCCACGCCAGAACCGACCCCCCCGGACGCACGAGAGGAAAGAGTATTTCCACCAGCACCGGCAGAGCGGCCAGTGCCCGGCCCGTCGCTGCGTCGTAGCGTTCCCGGTGCGCCACTTCATGCCCGATCGATTCCGCGCGATCCGAAATGACCCGCACGTTGTTCAACCCCAGTTCAGTGATCGCCTTCTCCTGAAAACGAGCCTTCTTCCCGATTGTCTCAACTGAAATGACCTCGCACCACGGCAGGGCGATAGCCAGCGCCAGACCGGGCAGGCCCGCGCCCGAACCGACGTCGATCAGGCGGAATTTCCATCCTCCAGGCGTCGTCTCCGCACTCATTATCTCTGTCGGCCACCCGCCCTCCCGCACTGCCTTTTCCACGTCCAACTCGAATCCCGCCATCTTCGCCAGCACCGGAGCGGCCGCCAGAGAATCATCGAAATGGCGCACCCGCACGCTTTCCGGATCGTTCAGCGCCGTCAAGTTCAAGTTCCGGTTCTCGGAAAGAAGCAGATCCTGGAATCGCGCGAACTTCTGCTTTTGGTCGGGTGAGAGGGAAGGAAGCGCGGAAAAGGGCATGAGATCCTAACGGCAGGCGAGGAGTTCGTAGGTTTCGATCGGCTTGCTCTTGCCCTTCAGTTCCACGGGGCCGAGAAATGTCGTATCGACCCGATCCCCGAGAAAGTCTTTGAGATGCGCGGAAATAACGATCTGGTGGGGCTTGGCGATGCTGCACAGGCGGGAGGCGGTGTTCACGGTGTCGCCGATGCAGGTGAACTGCATCACCTTCTCCGAGCCGATGTCCCCGTGGACAACCTTGCCGTGATGCAGGCCCAGGCCTGTAAAAACAGGCCCTATGTCGAACTGGCGGTCCTCGAGTCGTCGCACCATCTCACAGGCGCAGCGCGCTGCGTTCCACGCGTCCTCGGGGCTCGGGATGGGGCTGCCGAACACCGCCACCAGCGCGTCGCCGATGAACTTGTCCAGGGTGCCGTTGTGCTCGAATACCACGTCGACCAGGATGGAGAAATACTCGTTCAGGAACCGCACGAGCCGCGCGGGATCGGTCCGTTCGCTCAAGGGCGTGAAGTCGCGGATATCGGTGAACAAGACCGTCGCGTCGACGCTCTGGCCGCACGCGCTGAGGTTGATCTCGTTGCTGGCGATCTTGCTGGCTATCTGGGGCGAGAAATACCGCTCAAGGTTTGCCCGTTTCGTTTCCTCGCGCACGATCTGGTCGTGGAGTTTTGAATTGCGCACGCAGAGCGCGGCTTGGTTGGCCATGATCGTCAAGAGTTCCAGGTCGTCTTCGGAGAACCGCTTGCGCGTGGACTCCGAGTCGATGTGAATGGCGCCCAGGATCTGATCCTGGAAGATGAGGGGCACGCACATCACCGAGCGAATCCCGAAGGCCATGATGCTTTCCCGCGCGCTGAAGCGCTCATCGCTGGTCGTGTCCGCGCTCAGGACGCCAACGCGCTTCTGAAAGCAGTGTTTGATCAAGGTCTGGCTTACCCGGAGTTGATCTCCCTCAACGCCTTTTCCGCCCTTCAGGCGCACGGCCATGGGGACTAAGCGATTGGCGTTCTCCTCGACCAGGAGGATCAGGCCGTTATCCGCCGGCAAGACCTCGAAGATCTTGTCCAGTAGAAACTCGAGAAGATTGTCCAGGCGCAGTTGGGCCACCATCTGTTGGGCGATATCCTGCATGAGCCGGAACCGGCGGCGCATTTCGTCGCCCAGGCCCGATTCGATCGCCGCGTACATCGTGGACTTTTTCGGGTCCGAAGTAGCGAGGAGATTGGGGCTCTGGCCCTCCGCTTCCGTCGAGAATACGACAGTTTTGCCAAGGTGGGCGTGGTGCGGGGTCTGACCGTTGGCCGAGATATCCGATTGCAGGATCGTATGAGCGCCCGCGGCCTGATCTTCCTGAAGAGGGCCTTCCCCATTTTCGTCCAAGAGAAACGTGATCCGCGCCCCGCCGGCTTCGATGACCTCGTTGCCCGAAAGCTCGCATCGCTCGGCCCGCTGACCGTTCACCAGAGTTCCGTGGGTCTGGGAGAGGTTCACGAGGGTGAAATGACCGTTGGAGTAACGGATGTAGAAATGCTTGCGCGAGGCGTGGGGATCTTTCAGGACGATGGCATTGTCGAGTTCACGGCCTACCATGACGACCGGGCGATCGCCCATCCGGTATTCGGTGCTGCTTCCATCGCGGTATTGGACTGTAAGTCTTGGCATAGCCTGGCTCGGAATGGGAATCCGCGCGCCCTTTCGATTTCCCTGTTGGCATTATTGGAAAGAGACACGGGACAAATCAAGGAAAAGAGCCGGTTCAATCTCTCACTCGCAATTCCAGCCCCTCCACGAACAATCTTGCGGTCGCCGCGTGACCTTCGGACGTGTAATGGGTGTCTGAGACAAAACTCAGCGAACCGTGCTCCCGGACGTACGAACCCAGTGGCTCCGTCAGGTCGAGAAATGGGATACCGATCTCTTCGAGAATTCCCCGAATCACCCGCGAAGGCTTATCAAGATCCAGGATATCCATTTCGAGATCGGATCTCTCAGCCACCTCACGCGCCCGGTCCGTTTCCAACTGAATTCGGTGGGGGAGAATCAGAACAAGCAGGTCGGTGTCATGATTTTCACTCCACTCCTTGAACTTCCGGAAACTCTCACGGGTGGCTTCCGTGGGGAGCGCGGGGCCGCCTGGCATGCAGGTTTCCAGAAGCACCAGATCTTGGCGGATCCTATCTTCCGGCGACCGGAACCATGACCCGGCCATGTTCGCCACGGGCCCGTAGAGATAGACATGTTTGCGCAGCAAGGCCCCGGTCCGATCTGACCAGCGCCCCTCTTCCAGCCTTCGCCGCGAGACCCTCATTCCCCGCCACACCCCGAAGTGTCGCGGGAAGCCCGCATCCCAGTAATCGTTACCCGTGTAGAACACAACCACCACCAGGTCGGGCCGATACCGATAGCCCTCGTTCACGAGGTATTCGTACTCGTTCTCCGGACCCCACCCCCCCACGCCAGCTTTCACTATTTCGACATCCTCGAACCCGTCGGGAGGCGCCATCTGCCTTTCCGCCAGGGTCAGGAACATCTCGTCATATTCGACGCCGTGGCCCTGGACGTAGGAATCGCCGATAGCAAGGATTCTCCACGTATTCGCGAGTTTCTCGTAACTGTGTTCCACGTCCCGCAGACCGTGACTATTCGTGCTGTGGTGGACCTGGAATTCGGGAGTATGGTGAACGCCGTCATAGTCGGCCACGAGGGCGACGCTGGTGTGGGGGTCGTTGCGTATTGAGTCTGGAGCGAACTGGAGCAGGGGAGCCCGCCAGAGAATCCGGAGGGCTCCTTCGATCAGCAGCAGAGGCAGGGCCAGACCGACCACGACGGCCAACGCGCGGAACAGATAGGTCCGAACTTTGGATCGCGGGCGGTCCTGGGTAGAAGGGGGACTCATGAACCTTTCCGGGTGCCGACTGCGCGAACCTGGAGGATCATGGGTAGAAAGCGGGGCGCATCAGGCCCGCGCCTTCGTCCAGGCCGAACAGAAGGTTCATATTCTGAACAGCCGACCCGGCCTGTCCCTTCACCAGATTGTCGATGTGGGAGACCACGATCAACTGATGCGTCCGCGGATCGACGTTCACCCACAAGACGCAGAAATTCGAGCCGCGCACGTCGTTGTTGCTGGCCGCGCCCATCTGCGGCACGACATGGACGAACTTCGAGCCCCTGTAAAAACCTTCGTAGATTTCGAACACATCCTGAGCGGACAGACCATCACGGACGATCCGGCCATAGAGAGTGCTCATGATGCCACGCGCCAGCGGGATCACCTGCGTGGTCAGAGTTACGACCAGTTCGTGCCCGGCGAGAAGGCCCAGTTCGCGTTCCACTTCCATGCAGTGCTGGTGGCCGGCGATCTTGTAGGCGTTCATGTTTTCATAGCGCGAGGGATAGTGAAAGGTGGGGGAGGGCTTGATCCCCGCGCCGGAGACACCCGTCTTAGCGTCGCAGATCAGCGTGTCGAGATCGATCAGGCCCGCTTTGACGGCAGGGGCGAGGCCGAGTATGGTCGAAACGGCAAAACATCCGGGATTGCCGACGATTTTGGCGGAGGGGATTTCCTGGCGGTGCAGTTCGGCAAGGCCGTAGCAAGAGTACTGGAGCAGGTCGAGGGCCTTGTGCCCCGGATCCCGGCCGATTCGCTGAGCGTACTGCGCGTAGGCCTCCGCCGTGTCGAAACGGAAGTCGCCACTGAAGTCGACGAGTTTCGTGCCCGACTCGAGACACTGTTTCGCGTAGCGCATGCCTACGCCATCGGGGGTCGCGGTGAAGACCACGTCTACGCCGCCGTCCCACTTCGCCTCATCCGGCGAGGTGATGACAAGATTGCAGAAGCCCTTGAGATGGGGAAATTTCTGGGAAATGGGCATCCCCACGTTTTCGACGTCGACGACATCGACCACTTCCGCCTCGGGATGACCGATGAGCAGGTCCAGAATCCCCGCCCCGCCATAGCCACCCGCACCAATAACGCGCGCTTTTATCATTTGAGTTCCGACACTCCTTGTGTGGAAACGTCCAGCCCGCACATCCGCGGCCGGTCCGAACTTCACGTTTCGCACAGGGCGCGGGGAAAAGCAACAGAAAACCCCTTTCGCTTCAAGGCACCACCGTTTTCAGTTTGGCGCTTCGATGTTGAAGCGGCTGTGGCCTTGATCCTTCACGGCTGAGAGAAAAGAGGGTGCAGTTGACTCACGCGCTGAGCCTGAACGACGTGTGCGACGCCTTGAAGAATCGTGGAGCCAAACTCTCGCGCATTCGCGGACCTTTACAAGATTCTGCTGCGGTTCCTGGCATTCGCCAACAGCTGGCGACAGCGGTTCAAGCGTTTCTTCTGCAGAACACAGCGAAAGAGGAAAAATGCAGGGCTTCTCAGCCTCCCAGCGCCCTATGTATCTATGGGATGACACTGTTTTGGACCTTGAAACCAAGGGGTTTTCGCGCCCTTCGGAAAGGGAAGATCGCGCCACAGCGGGCGCGTGAAGCCCCCGAAACGCAAGAATTCATGCGGGACCGGCCAAAAACCCCGGCAGCGGCAAGGAATCGCCTCTCCGCCGGCCCCACGCGCACCACCTCGTCTCACCCGTGAAGAATCGGGAGGTGGGGAAGTGGTTGAAAGTCTACTTGACCAGCCTGAATGGGACGCTGATAATGCTAGAGTAAAGTCTACTCCGGCACAAGGGAATCTGTCTCCCGCTTTGGCGCAAGGCTTCGTGCCGTGATGTTTCGCCCTTTCAGTGCTTTGCGCTCGGCTTTGCACCGTGGCGCTTTCAGTGCCTCTGAAGCGGAGCAGAGATGTGTTGGGTGGGGCATAGCCGGTGAGGGCGGGAGTGCCACAGTTTTGAGCCTGGGGAGAGACGCCGGGTGTTGTCAACTCAGATGGCTGGGCTCTGGCCCTTGGTGAGGGAACATGCGTATCGGGACTAAGCTGACTTTCCTGTTTTTGCTGCTGGCGGTGTTTTCGCTGTCGCTGGTGTGCGGGCTGTTTCATTTGAGCGCGAAGAGTCTATTTGAGGATCAGGTTCTGAGGACGCTTCGTGCGATGGCTCTGATCCATGAGGGGCGGATTTCAGCGTCGATCAAGCAGAATTCCGAGCGGCTTTCCCTGGTTTCCAGCCGGACGCAACTTCGGCTGAGTCTGGCGAGTTATGTGGAAGGGGGCGATATCGAGGAGGGGGCGCGGATGAATCGGATTCTGGAGGACGCGCGGCGTTCTCTGGAGAGTTTCGAGAGTATTTCGGTGCTGACGACGGCGGGTGTGATAGTCGCTTCGACGGAGAAGGTCCAGATCGGCGAGAAGCGGGAGGAGAGCGAGGCTCTGGCTCGGGCGCTGGAGGGTCCGGTGCTGTACGATCTGTTTTTGAGTCCGGCGGGGGGGCTTCGGAATCGGTTGCGCGGGTCTCTGCGGCAGGCGGGCGCGGGGCGCGTGCTGGGGACGATTGAGATCGTGGCGCGTCCGGATAGTCTTCTGGAGGTGTTGATGGATCGGACGG
>JABMPG010000145.1 GCA_013203855.1 bacterium | reverse complement strand
TCTTGCGGGCGAGTTCCTGGAGTTCCTTCATGACTTCGAACTCGGACTTGCCCGGGGGCAGGTCCAGGGAATCGATGCGAAGCCCCTGGGGGATCACGCCGAAGAGTTCTTCGACCTTTCCGGACTTCACGCCGATGACTTCGAGCATCTCGGCCCGATCCTGCTCCGTGTGGGGAACGTAGTAGCTCACGATCAGTTTTCCTCGATCAGTTTCTTGTAGGCGTCGGCGTCGAGCAAGCCGTCCAACTCGGCAGGTTCGGATATTCTGACGCGGATCAGCCAACCTTCTTCGTAGGGCGATTCGTTGATCTTCCCGGGTTCGTCGGCGAGGGTTTCGTTGACCTTGATAACTTCACCTGAGACGGGGGCGTAGATGTCGCTGGCGGCCTTGACGGATTCGACGGTGGCGAATTCCTTGCCCTGGGAGATCTTGTCGCCTTTCTGGGGCAGTTCGACGTAGGTGATGTCGCCGAGTTCGTCCTGGGCGCAATCGGTGATGCCGATGAGGATCTCGTTGCCCTCTTTTTGAGCCCACTCGTGCCGCTCGGTGTACTTCAGGTTTCTGGGAATCATTCTCCATCTCCTCTCGATTGGATACGGATGTTTTGGGAAGACCCCTACAGGGCCCAAACCTGTGTGGTCAAGGCTCCGTAGGCTGAGGCCATATATCCCCTTCGGGAATAAGGGTTTCTTTCTTGGGGGCCTCCGTGGTTCCTCTCAAGGACGTGGTTTTTTCAGAGAAAGGGCACGGAGGAGATGGTGGCCTCGATCTCGGCCCGATCGGTCCGGATCTGGATGGAGGCGCCTTCCTCGATCCGATCCGGGTTGACGTAGGCCATGCCGATGCCTTTTTTCAGGCATGGGGAAAAGGCGCCGCTGGTGACGATGCCGATTTCCTTTTCGTTCTGGAAAATGGCATATCCTTCGCGGGCGGCGCGCCGGCCTTCGCAGACGAACCCGGTCAGGCGCTGTCTGATGCCCTGCTGTTTCTGTTGCTGGAGGGCCTTTCTGCCAATGAAGGCCTTGTCCCAATAGACGAAGCGCTCGAAGTTGGCCTCTAGAGGGGTGCGGTGTTCGTTGAGTTCGTGTCCGTAGAGGGGCAGGCCCTTTTCGATGCGGAGGGTGTCCCGTGCGCCGAGGCCGACTGGTTTGACCGGGGGGTAGCTGAGGAGGAGGTCCCAGAGGGTTTCGGTGGATTCGATTGGGAAGAAGAGTTCATAGCCGTGCTCGCCTGTGTAACCGGTGCGGCTGAGCAGGACTCGGACTCCGTTGATCTTGACGTATCGGCATCGGAATCGGTGGAGGGCTGACAGGGCGCCCGGGCCGAGAAGTTGGATCATGATATCTTCGGATTTTGGTCCCTGGAGGTCGATCTTGCCGGTGCGGTCCGATTCGTCGGCGAACTCGGTATCAGGGGAAAGGTGAGACTCAATCCACTGGCGGTCTCTTTCGAGGGAGGCGGCGTTCACGACGAGGAGGTATTCCTCTTCGGATATCCGGAAGGTGATGAGGTCGTCCAGGACCCCTCCCTGCTCGTCGAGAAGAAAGCCGTACTTGCACTGCCCGTCGGCTTGGTTGTCGGTGCGGCAGGTGACGAGGCGATCCACGTCGTCGGCGGCACCCTTGCCGCGGAGATAGAATTCGCCCATATGGCAGATATCGAAGAGTCCGGCGTTGGCGCGGGTGTGGAGGTGTTCGTCGATGATGCCGGTGTACTGGACAGGCATTCGCCACCCGGCGAAGGGAACCATTCTGCCGCCAAGGGCTTCGTGTCGTCCTGCCAGAGGTGTCTCCCTGAACCGTTCTCTTCCCGTCATTGCCGTTTCCTTCCGCGCGTCTACCTGGGTGCTGTCTTCCCGCTCCGAGTGTCTTGAATACATCACACGGAACGGGAAAAGGCAACTTTTCTAGCGGAGTGACGAAGGGGTTGATTTGGGTAAACCTGCGGTTCCCTGTGCTTGACTTCGCCTTTTCTATCAGGCATATAAGGGAGGGCAACCGCAGCCGGTTCCCGAAGGCCTATTCTCGCTCCCGGTATCGGGAAGGTGACTTTCATGTCGGACCAGCTAACGAACGCAAGTCTTCCTTTCTCGACGATAGACCTCAACGCTCGGCAACCCGTGGTTGTCGCCGAGGGGGACGCGCGTCTGCGTCAGCGCTACGCCAGCGTGTTTCGGCAGGCGGGGATGGACGTTCACGGCGTGGAGCGGGGCGAGGCTGCTCTGGAGATGGCGGTAAAGCGCCGGGCCGGGCTGGTGCTGTGCGGCGGCAACCTGAACGATCTGAATGGGAGCGCCCTGTGCCGCCGGCTGGCGGAAATGGCCGAGCTCAGCCAGACCTACCTGATCCAGATGATACCCTCGGATCAGCCCGAGGCCGCTCAGGACGCCCAAGAGGCGGGCGTGGACGAATGCCTGCCCAGCGGGTGTTCCGACCGGGAACTGCTTTCGGCGGCCCGGGCGGGCCTGAGGATCAGTTCGCTGCAGAAGGGTATCGCAATCCGAAATCGTCAGTTCCAGGATCTGATGCAGCGTCTGAATCGGGAGATGGAGACGGTGGCGCTGATCCAGAAGGCTCTGTTGCCGCAGGCGATTCCGAGAACTCATGCTTATGATTTTACCGCTTTCTATATGCCGTCGACGGAGTGCGGCGGCGACTACTACGATCTGATCAGTCTCGATGACAAGCGCCAGGGCTTTGTCATCGCCGATGTGAGTGGTCACGGGGCGCCGGCCATGGTGACGATGGCGCTCGTACGACAGAATTTCCATTTGATCGCGCAGCAGTTCGAGCAGCCTCACCTTCTGCTGGAGGAGATGAACCGTCTTCTCTTCGACCATCTGCCCACCGACCAGTACGTGACGATGCACTATGCCATCATCGACAGCGAGAGCCTGCGTTTCACCTACGCGTCGGCCGGCCACAATCCGCCCTTCTGGTTTCAGGCGCGGACCCATCAGGCCGGGCCGTTGCAGAAGTGCGAGGCCTTTCCGCTGAAACTGGTCATGCGGGAGGCGAAATACGAGTCCGTGTCGATCCAACTCGAGGCGGGGGATCGGATGGTCTTTTATACCGACGGCTTTCCGGAGTGTTTCGGTCCGCGGCGGCAGACCTATGGTCTGGAGCGGTTCGAGTCGACAATCAATCGGCACGCGCCGGGATTGCCCGTCGGCCAGTTGGAGACCACTATTGTGACCGACGTTTTGAGCTTCGCCGACGGTCAGCCCATTGAGG
The DNA here is from genome assembly GCA_013203855.1 of bacterium. Lineage (GTDB taxonomy): Bacteria > Sumerlaeota > Sumerlaeia > UBA8349 > UBA8349 > JABMPG01. The sequence goes on along the minus strand of JABMPG010000145.1, from coordinate 4,109 downwards.
ACGACCTGACCCTCGCCATCATCGGGGTCCACTAGACCCGCCCGGCCCATCCAAACGGAAAGCCTCTCGATGCCACGTTCCCTGCGTCTGTTTCTCTGTATGTCCCTGTTCTGTCTGATTTTCGTGACGGTTTCCTCCGCGCAGGAGGAGAGCAAGCCCGTGATTTCCGAGGTGGAATTCCAAGGGCTGAAATCGCTCCAGCGTGAGGATCTTCTCCGGCAGATGGAGAGCCGGCCGGGGACGCGTCTGGACGTGGTCCGGCTGCGCGAGGATCTGAAGCGGATCTCGGAGCGGGTGCGCTCGGCCGAGGTCCGCCGTGAGGGGATTCCGGGCGGCGTTCGGCTGGTTTTCGTCGTCGAGGAGAATCCGACGCTGTCCGACATTCGGTTCATCGGGAACAGCGAGTTGAAGACCGATCATCTGCGAAAGGTGGTGCGCGCCCGGCCGGGGGATGTGATTTCGCGTCAGACGCTACGCGAGTCTCGGGACGGGGTGCAGAAGGAGTATCGGCAGCTTGGGTACAGCCGTGCGGCCGTCCAGGCCGACTTGGTGCCGGTGAGTCCGGAGGAGGTCGAGTCGGACCGTGTGATTCTCCAGATTCAGATCGACGAGGGTCCCCAGATCAAGGTGGACGATCTTCTGATCGACGGGAATGAGCATTTCTCGAACACGCGTCTGGGGCTGTCGATCGAGTCGGGCGGGTCGTGGCTTTTCTTCAAGAACTACTTCGACGAGGATGCTTTTGAACGGGATCTGGCCAAGATCCGGGAGATGTATATCGGTGACGGCTTCTTCGACGTGCGGGTCGTTCGCGGCCCCTTTGAGTACGATGAGGAGGGGCGGACGCTGACGCCGCGGATCGTGATTTCGGAAGGGGAGCGGTACGAGGTCGGCAGTATTGAGGTCGTGGGCGCGCGCGTTTTTCAACCCGAGGAAGTGTCGGCTCCTTTTCAGAAGCTGCGGGGCAAGTCCTTCGATCGCAAGAAGTTCGCCTTCGCTCTTCAAAAGGTCCGCGGGTTGTATGGTGATGCCGGGTATCTGACGACGGAGATTCAGGAGAGTTTCGAGTTTGATCGCGAGACCGCGCAGGTGAACGCCCGCCTGGACGTTCAGGAGAGTCCGCGGATCCAGGTGGGGGATATTCTCCTGGAGAAGCCCGCCCTTCTGGCGACCGGGCCCCCATCGTGGTTCGCGCGGCTTTACGACCGGATCGCGCCGCCGGTGAAGGACGAGGTGATCCGGCGGGAGGTTCTCCTTGAGCCGGGCGCGGTGTATTCCAGGCGAGTCGAGGAGCAGTCGGAAGAGAGACTTCTCCGGCTTGGGGTTTTTGAGACGGTCGATATCGAAAGCCGGGGGACCGATGCCTCGCATGTGCGGGACGCCGTAGTCTCGGTGCAGGAATCGGGCGCGACGGGGAATCTGTACTTCGGCATCGGCTATTCCGAATCGTCAGGCGTCTACGGCTACGGCGGCTACCGCGAGCGCAACGTCGGGGGCAACGCGGATGAACTGCGTGTCGATGGACTGGTCGGCACACGCTCGAGTCGCGCCAATATCGCGTTTTTCAACCGCCACCTCGGGGACAGCGACATGTCGCTGTCGAACGAGGTCTATTACGGGACTGCCCGGCGGCCGGGTTTCGACGAAAAGCGTGTAGGGATTGATAACGAACTGACGGTTCCCTTCGGCGAACCCGCGCGGGGCGAGGACCAAGTCGCGATCAGCCCCTGGAAGGCCGGAATCGGCGCTCGGGCCGAATATATCGAGACCGATGAGGCCGACTACGATCCGGATGCGGATTTCAACCGCTCGTATCCGGTAGCCGCGCTGCGGGCAAAGATCATTCACGACACGGTGCACACGGAGAGGCTGGACGGGCCAAACTACTATCCGGTGTCGGGCCATCTCGCATCGCTGGGACTCGAGGGGGGCTATGCCGACGGGCCTCTGGCGAAACTGACGGGTGGCTATGAGTGGTATCACCGCCTCGGCGAGAAACTGGTTTTCGCGTCGGATTTCGAGGCGGGAGTCATGCCGGTGGATGCGGACGAGATCGGGCCGACGGAGCGTTTCTATCTGGGCGGCGCCGAGGATCTTCGCGGCTTTCAGTTTCGGCGGGCGGGGCCGCATGATGCGGGCGACGACGAGGTGCCTCTGGGCGGCGCGACGAAGATGTTGCTTCGCAACGAGCTGCGCTATCCGATCTTCGAGGTTCTTACGGGTCTGGTCTTTCTCGACGCGGGTATGCTCGACGACGAGCCGTTCCAGTACGGCGGCACGCGGGCGAGCACGGGCGTGGGTTTTCGGCTGAAGGTGCAGGCCGTTGAGATGGGTGTCGATTTCGCGCTGCCGCTTCTCACTGGCGACGATGACGCGACCCGGTTTTTCCACTTTATCATCCAGAGCCAGTTCGGCCCGTGATCCATCCTCTTTCAGGAGTCGCGCATGCTGTTGTCCGTCATCATACCGGTCTATAACGAGTTCAAGACGATCGAGGAAATCATCGGGCGGGTTCTGACTGTCGATCTCGGCGCGACCGAGAAGGAGCTGGTCATCGTCGATGATGGGTCGTCTGACGGCACCCGCGACATCCTGAAGAACTATCGGGACCGGGCGGGTTTTCAGATCCTCTTCCACAAGAAAAACGGGGGAAAGGGCCGCGCGGTGCGCACGGGCATCGAGCACTGCCAAGGCGACATCATCATCATCCAGGACGCGGACCTGGAGTACGACCCGCAGGACTTTCCCGCCATGCTGAAGCCGATTCTCGAAGGGAAGGCGGACGTGGTCTACGGGTCGCGGTTCAAGGGCTCGGGCCGCGCCTTTCTCGCTCATCATTACTATGGGAACAAGTTCATCAGCTTCCTCGCCAACATTCTCTATAACACCTGTCTGACCGATATCGAGACGTGTTACAAGGCCTTCCGCCGCCAGGTTTTCGACAAGATCACGCTGAAGTCGGATACGTTCGCCATCGAGCCGGAGATCACCGCAAAGGTCTTCAAGAACAAGTTCAGGGTCTACGAGATTCCGATCTCGTACTATGGTCGCGATTTCTCGGAAGGGAAAAAGATCACCTGGCGGGATGGATTTGTGGCGGTGTGGACTTTGCTGTATTATAGATTCTTCAACTGAAGCATCGGACTGCATCCATGAAGATTTACACGATCGAAACCTCCAAGGAAGCGCTCAAGTTCAGCGCCGCCCATGTGGCCACCTTCCAGGACGGCTCCATCGAGCGCCTTCACGGCCACAACTATCACGTGACGGCGCGCCTGTCGGGCGAACTCGACCGGGCCGGCATGGTCCTCGACGTGGGCATTCTCAAGCAATGGGTGCGCGAACTCTGCGATGAACTGGACGAGCACGTGCTGATTCCGCTGGAGAACCCGCTGGTCGCGGTGGAGCACGACGAACGCGAAGTCCGCGTGGCCTACGAGAGCAAACGTTACGTCTTCCCACGCGAGGACTGCGTCCTCCTGCCCATCGAGAACACGACGATGGAATACCTGGCCCACTATCTGGCCGAGCGTCTATCCGACCGGTTGAAACGGGAGCCTTCCGCCGAACGTATGACCGCGCTGGAGGTGACGGTGAGCGAGACGCCGGGGCAGGGGGCGGGGTGGAGGCTCGAGATTTAGGAGTAACGCACGCCCCGTCCCAATTATTCTGGGACACCCCTCCGGGGTTGAGGAATGTTGGAGATCTCAACCCGTAGGTTGGCACTTAGGCGATTCTCCGGGCGCCCCTACGGGGCAGGCGCGACGAAACGCCTTCAGGAAAGCCTCCTTGCTGAACCGTTCCGCGTTTTTTCTCGTTCGTTTTCCAGAAAAATCTCTTCTCTCAAACTGGCATAGCGCTTCGAGCAAACTCTCCGATGTCTGTTCCGGAAAGAACAGACCTGTTTCTCCATGGATAACCGTCTCAGTGAGGCCGCCTTTGTTGTAGGCGACGACGGGACACCCGCAGGCCTGGGCTTCTACGGGGGTGATGCCGAAGTCTTCGACGGCGGCGTAAACGAAGGCTCGCGCGCGGCGATAGAGGTCGCGGAGTTCGTGGCGGGGGACGCGGGGGCGGAAGGTGATGTTTCTTTCGGCCATGGCGCGTAG
>JABMPG010000144.1 GCA_013203855.1 bacterium | reverse complement strand
ACTCCAGGGGGCGATGTGGGTCGAGGCGGACACGAACATTGCAGGGGGAGAGGCGCTGGTGCGGCAGGTTTTGTACGGGAAACGCTTCTTCCGCCAGGAGTTCGGCAAGGACGTGCGCAACCTGTGGCTGCCCGACGTCTTCGGCTACAGCGGGGCGCTGCCGCAGATCCTGAAGAAATCCGGCGTGGATTACTTCATGACTCAGAAACTGTCGTGGAGCAAGTTCAACAAGTTTCCCCACCATACCTTTCACTGGGCCGGAATCGACGGCTCCCGGGTTCTGACGCACATGCTGGCCGAAGAGACCTACAACAGCCAAGCCAGTCCGAAAGGGCTCCTTGCCGGGGATGGAACATCTGGAAAATCTCGAACGGGAGAAGAACCTGAGTGGCCTGCCCCCGGTCACGCAGGAGACGGCGGAGAGATTCTTCGAGCGGATCGATCGCAAGGACAACGCCTATGCGGAATGGAAGGGCGAACTTTATCTCGAATGCCACCGCGGCACGTACACGTCCCAGGCCCGGAGCAAGAAACGCAACCGGCAGCTGGAACTGGCCCTGAGGGACGCGGAGTTCCTGGCGAGTTTGGCGTGGCTGGAAGGCGGCGTGAAATATCCCGCGGAGAATCTGGAACGGATCTGGAAGGAACTCCTGCTCTATCAGTTCCACGACGCGCTGCCTGGCTCGTCCATCAAGCGTGTCTACGACGAATCCCTCGCCCGCTATGCGAGACTTTTGGAGGAGACGGACGACCTGATCGGACAGTCCCTCAGCGCGATTGGGAAACGCGTCGATACGACGGGCATCTCGAATCCGGCTCTTGTCTTCAACAGTCTCTCCTGGGATCGCACGGAGTGGGTCCGCATTGGGAAAAAATGGACGCAGGTGCAGGCGCCTGCCCTGGGATGGGCCTCGGTGGAGACGAAGCAGGCTCCCGCTGATTTCGGGGGTCTGATCGCGAGCGAGAAGATTTTGGAGAACGATGTCCTGCGCGTCAGGTTCGACAAGTACGGCTGGATCGTGTCGGTTTACGATAAGGAGAACAAGCGGGAGGTCTTGGCTCCGAAGAGCAGGGGCAACCATCTGGTGGTGTATGTGGACACGGTTCCGGGGCCCTACGGGGCCTGGGATTACTCCGATAACTATGACGCCCGCCCTCCCCGCGATTTCCGGCTGGAATCGGCCGAGGCGCGCGTGGACGGGCCGAAGGCGATTCTTACGCAGACTCGCCTGTTCGGCACGTCGCGCCTTACCCAGGAGATTGTCCTGACCGCTGGCAGTCGTCGTCTCGATTTCGTTACCGAAGTGGACTGGCGCGAGACCGAGAAGATGCTGCGGTCTCAGTTTCCCGTGGCCGTCACCGCCGATGAGGCGACCTGCGAGATCCAGTTCGGACACCTCAAACGTCCCACCCACCGCAACACGTCCTGGGACCAGGCCAAGTTCGAAATCTGCGCCCACAAGTGGATCGACATGTCGGATCGGAACTATGGCGTCGCGCTGCTCAACGACTGCAAGTACGGGCACAAGGTCCTGGGCAACCTCATGGACATCAACCTGCTGAGAAGCCCGACTTATCCCGATCCGAAGGCGGACAAGGCGGTCCATCACTTCACCTATTCCCTCTATCCCCACGCGGGCGACCACGTGACTGGCGGGGTGATCGAGGCGGGATACGAACTGAATGTGCCGCTGCGGGTTGTGCCCATTGCGCCAGCTTCCGGACCTGGGGCGTGCGGTCATCCTCTGGTTCGGATCGAGTCGAGCCAGAGCCCCTGCCCCGTGATTGTCGAAGCGGTGAAGAAGGCGGAAGACTCGGAGGATCTCATCGTCCGGCTCTACGAGGCCCAAGGCGGTTCGACCGAGGTGGGACTGCGGTTTGGCTTCAAGGTCGAGAAGGTGGAACTGGTGGACCTCATGGAAGAAAACGGGGAGGAACTCAAGGTCCAGAGCGGCGCGGTGCGCCTGTCTTTCCGAGGCTTTGAAATTCATACCGTGAAGGTGACTGCGGGGGGGTGAACGTAAAGGCGCTGGTTTTTGCGCCCGCGCCCGATTCCTTTCCGGGCAGTCTTTTTTCGTGGCACTCATGGGCTTCGGAAGATTCCTATTGGCTTTGCGGCGGATGCACTGTCGCTTCGGATATGTGTATTGCTGCGATCGTCTCGGCCTTTCGGACGATCTGGAAGCGGGGGTGGCTCTGCCAAGAACGGGGCGGGGGATCTTGTGGATCCGTCGCCCCGTTTTCTGTCTCTGGTTCTTCAGCAGACTCTACTCGTAGATTTGCCACGGGCCTTCGGTTGCGGACGGGCCGGAGCCCTCAGGATTTGTAATACCGGTGCCAGCCTGGCTGAAGAGGGTCTGCACCCCGAGGCCGTTCCGCGCTTTCACTCGGAATGTGTATGTTGAATCCGCGTCCAATCCCGTGCAGACAACGTTTTCCCATTCGGTTGCCGTCAGCCGTTCCGGCACCAGGAAATGCCCGGCCACGCAGATACCAGCGTGATGACCGCAGACACGATAGTCGGAGGAACTGTTCCTGAGCCAGATGTCGCGCAAGATCACATCTGTCCGCCAGCCGCTCACATTGTGCGGAACATGACGAAGATCTATGCCTTCCCCTGGCGAGGCGGATGGAAATTCAGCAAGTGCCCTACGTTGCTGGCGTTGGAGAAAATAGAACCGGGTTGCACTGCGGCTGGATCTGCTTTGCTCAGTAAAGCGTCCAGTCCCTCACCGCAGCGGGAGACTTTTGTTCTGCGGGTGTCCGGGTCCGTACCGTGCTCTCCGGAATGACCGAGAATATGCTGATGGGGCCTTCCGATGTGCCTAGGGCGTTCCGTGCGACCGGTTGCCAGAAATAGGCTTCACCCGTCCAGCCGACCGGTGGTGGGCCCCAAGTGCTCTGGCCTAGTCCAGACCGGTGCGTATAGGAAGGTTTCGTCATGTTGGTCCGCCACAGATAGAACTCGTACGAGGTGGCACCGGCGCAGTCGGTCCAGTCCAGTATCCCGCTCGTTTCGGGCTGTTGGGCTCCGAATTCCGGCGAGATCACGCGCGGGACGGTGGGCAGGCCCGTGTCCTCGATCACGGTGAAGGTCCAGGCCGGGCCGGTAGTCGTCCCAAGGACGTTCCTTGCCACGATTTGCCAGCGGTATGCGTCACCGGACCATCTCCCTATGGTCGGCGTCCAGAAGGTTTCGGTGAGGCCCGATCTGTGAGGCGTCGTTGGTTGCGTCCAATCGGTGTGCCACAGGTAGAGGTCGTAGGAGGTCGCACCCGCGCAGGTGGTCCAGTTGAGGTAGCCGCCATTCCGGGGCTGCACGCCTTGGTCAGGATAGACAAGTTTTGGCACGGCGGGAAAGCCGGCATCGTCTATCACAGTGAAGGCCCACTCCGGTCCGGCCGTTTCACCCGTGTCATTCTTTGCGACGATTTGCCAGCAGTATGCGTCTCCCGGCCAGTTGATTGGTGGCGTCCACTGGGAGATCCGAAGATCGACGCGGTGGGCGTAGGAAGGTTTGGGCCGACCTGAGCGCCAGAGATACAGATCGTAGGTCTCGGCCAGGGCGCAATCCGCCCAATCCAGGTAGCCTCCCCCGGCGGGCTGGAGGGCATTATGATCCGGAAAGATCAGTTTGGGAACTTCTGGGAGCCCGGCGTCGCCTACCACGGAGAACTGCCACTCCGGTCCCGGCGTGCTGCCCAAACTGTTGTGGGCGACGATCTGCCAGCAGTAGGCATCTCCGATCCAGCCGTTGAGAGGCGTCCATTCGGTCTGGGTCAGACCGGCGAGATGGGCATAGGTCGGCTTCGAAGTGTCAGCACGCCACAGGTAGAGGTCGTACGTCTCCGCGCCGTCGCATTCCTCCCAGTCGAGATACCCACCCGAGCGCGGAGAATCACTATCATATCGGGGATAAACAAGCCGAGGAACTTCCGGCATGCCCGTGTCCTCGATCGTGGTGAAATACCATTCCGAGCCCGCAGCCGAGATGCCGTTCGCATAGTGGGCTACCACCTGCCACCAATAGGCGTCACCGGTCCATCCAGCGGGTGGCGTCCACTCGCTCGCAGGCAACATCGTGCGGTGGGTGTAGGTGGGCTTGGGCATGCCGTCGCGCCAGAGGTAGATGTCGTAGCCCAACGAACCTTCGCAATCCGTCCAATCCAGATAGCCTCCCCATCTGGGGTTCTCGCCGTTGTTCGCGGGAAAGATCAGACTGGCTGAAAGGTCTATTTCCTCATAGACCAGGTGTTGTGCCCATTTGTCGGGGGTGAGGTGGATTTGTTCGGTGTTTAGTGTTGTGGGGAAATTGCCGTAGGGTTGGGCGAAGGCGAAGCTGT